>JASFIU010000035.1:0-17977 GCA_050122495.1 Desulfobacterales bacterium
AATTCTTCCGAACGCCGCTGCAAAAAGCTATGGAATTGAGGGCCCTCAAGATAAACGCCTTTCTGTAAAAATGCCGGCCCAAGTTCTTTCGCAATCAGATTGAACAATTTGAGCTTGACCCGGAGCTGCTGTTCCTGATGCGCCAATGGGTTTGCCACATGGGAGATCTGACTTCGCATACCCGCAAAAACGCCTCCCTTGCGAAACGTGGAGCCCACCATTCCCGGCATGGCAGCCGAAAGAGCCAGAGTAGCCCCTTCCTGGAGTGTCGCAGATTTGCTGTCATCCACGGCTTTGCCGTCTAGGAAAATCGTTTGGATGCGATCATTGATGTATTCTTCTGATATTCCCCAACCTTGCCTGAGAAATTCATTAATACTGCAACCTGTACTGGCCATGACTGAAAAACCGGCTGAAAGCATGTTTAAAAAAACAGAGGCAGACGTTGCCGTGATGCGCAGAGATGGATTCATTTCAGTATCTGAATTGCCGGAATCTCGGTTTTCATTGACGGTATGCTGCTCCATAATAATTTTAATGTGATCTGGGTTATCAAACTTTTTTCAGAAAAATGGGGAGACACGCAAAGGGTGTCTCCCCATTTGCAACAAATCGAATGCGCGCCGGATTAATATTTGTGAACCTTGTCTAATTCCTCATCGGTAACCTTAAATGTGACGTTATGCGGAGGAAGTGCCTCTTTTTTGAAGTAATCCGGTAAGCGGTCATCTTTCTCGGTTAGCCCGGCTGCGGCATTGAATTCGCGCTCCATTTTGAGAATTTTCATCCCGAGGTCATTGACATCGTCGGCCGTGAGATTCGCCCCGGCAAATGAATTGATCAAATCTAATAACGCCTGGAATGTGTCTTCCTGGTCTAAAATAGCAAATGCAATGAATACGCACATTCCGGTCGAATCGATGGCCGCTGTCGCAATCTGCAGGTTCTTTGACAGCTCGACCTGGCCTTCGGGTTTCAAGGGATCAACGGAGCCCCCGATCCCCAGGATGTTTGTGGCCACTGCATACCCCGCAGTGTGGTCGGCGCCCATGGTCGTCGTCGCGTAGGTTACGCCGATACCCTGTACCGCTCTGGGATCATAGGCCGGCATCGCCTGACCTTTGACAACCGGCACCCTCTCAACGCCAAAGACTTTGCCTGTGACGGCCGCGCCGCTGCCCAGAACGCGGCCCAAGGGCGTCCCTTCGCCGACTTCTTTTACCATATTAATGGCCGCCTGTGCATCCCCAAACTCGGCCAAACCGGCTTCCATGGCCACTGCTATCGTAGCGCCCATTTCAATGGTATCCAGTCCGAAATCATCATCCAGGCGATCGATTTGGGCAATTGCATCAAGATCATCAATGCCGCAGTTGCCGCCGTGGGCCCAGACGGTCTCGTATTCGGGTTGTTTCGTCAGATAATTGCCGTCTTTGTCATAATAGGTTCCCGAACAGCGAATCACGCATCCCCGATGGCACCCGTGGGTTGCGGCACCTTTGCCGCCGCGGGCCTCTTCGGTCTCAGCCTGGGTTTCTCCACTTATTTTGCTGGCACCGTCAAACTGGCCAGACTGGAAGTTGTTGGTAGGGTAGGCTCCGGCTTCGTTGATGACATTGGTTAGCACATTGGTGCCATAGGCAGGGAGCCCCTCACCGGTGGTGGGATTTTTCCTCAGACCGGCAACAAAGGTCTTATTGGCTTCTCTGAATTTATCCGCATCCTGAGGACTTCTGGCCTTCATCCCGGCATCATCGATGACAATAACCTTAACGCCTTTGGCACCCATCACAGCGCCGACGCCGCCGCGACCGGCATGGCGTGTGGGTCTGAGCTCCATGTCGGTAAAAGCAACCGAAGCACCGGCTAGTTTCATTTCACCGGCCTGGCCAATGGAGATGCAGCCAATTTTTTCGCCGTATTCGGCCTTCATTTTATCTACAGTGTCATAATTTCCGAGCATACACAGGCTATTATCTTCCTTGATCTCCACCCCGTCTTTGTCGATGACTATTTTATAGAGATTCTTTTCTTGAGGCTGCCCTTCCAGGACAATAGCCGCATAGCCCAGTCTGCCGAGCATTTGAGCCGCCTGCCCTCCGGAATTGGCTTCTTTAATGCCGCCGGTCAGCGGGCTCTTGCAGCCTACCGATATGCGGCCTGACATGGCTGCCGTTGAACCGCTTAAAAGCCCCGGAGCGATCACCAGCTTGTTTTCCTCTCCTAGCGGATGGCATGTAGGTGGAACCTCCTTTGAGACAATGGCTGAGGTTAATCCGCGACCACCAAAGCCTTCATAATCGCCGAGGGTTTCGGTGCTAGCCGCCGGGCCGCTATCTGCACCCATGTTGATTCTCAGAATCTTGTCCATGTGCACCTCCTTAGTTAAGTTAAATTAAAACTGACCATATATCTGCCGTAATTGACGATCATAGCTTCTTGAAGCCATGGGTAGGTGTCAAAAGTGTATCCTTAATTTTCATATTCGTATTGGGCTGCAATGTCAAGATCTTTGGCGGTTATTACTTGCCAAAAACACCTTAAATCCTTTATATGTATGCTGCATCAATAACGGTGTCAGGTTTCAGGTGTCAGGTGTCAGGAAAATACAGAGGACTGAAAACAGAGGACAAATGACGGCAGACAAAAGTCAGACTATTTTCGGCTCGGCTGAGCTCGTTAGAGGCTGCCATCAGTCATCTGCCTGCTGACACCCGAAACCATAGACATGATGTTGTTTAAAGAACTCAACTGAACTAAAAAAAACCACACGACTTCTGTAACATTTTTTTGGAACATAACATTAGAAGGTGGTACGCATGAGAGTATACAATTATCCGTCACGTCCCGCTGAGCAACGCGTGACGCGAATTATCAATCGGGGCCTTGAATATCAGAAAGCCGATCTGGACGCGGTTGCCCGCATCTGCGAGCGGGTGCGCAAGCGCGGTGACGAGGCTGTCATTTCTTATACGCGACGTTTTGATTCACCCCGCATGTCACTCAAATCGATGCAGGTGTCAAAAAAGGAATTTGCAGATGCGACCAAAAGAGTTGACCGATCCTTTATTCGGGCTCTGAATCGCGCGGCTGCGAATATCAAAAGCTTTCATGAGCTGCAACAGCGCAAGTCATGGATGCAAACCGACCGGCCCGGCACGCTCCTGGGGCAGTTGATCAACCCGGTGGATGCAGCAGGGGTCTATGTGCCCGGTGCCAGGGGCGGTAAAACCCCGCTGGTCTCCTCGGTGCTGATGGGTGTGATTCCTGCGCGGGTAGCGGGTGTCAAACAGATTGCAATGGTAACACCGCCGACCCGAAGCGGCGGCGTGAGTCCTCACCTGCTGGTTGCGGCTAAAAAAGCCGGCGCCGATGCGGTTTATAAAGTAGGAAGTGCCTGGGCCATCGCCGCGCTTGCTTACGGCACTGAGATTATACCTAAAGTCGATGTCATCGTCGGACCGGGTAATATTTACGTCACCCTAGCCAAAAAGATTCTAGCCGGTACGGTCGGCATCGATATGGTTGCCGGGCCCAGCGAGATTCTGGTGATTGCCGACGACAGTGCCAGGCCTGAATTTATTGCCGCTGATCTGCTTTCCCAGGCCGAACACGATGTTTTATCATCTGCCATATTAATTACGGATTCTGCTAAATTGGCCCGGTCCGTTGTCAAAGAACTAAACGGGCAGCTCCCCCGCCTGGTGCGCGCTGATATTGCGGAAGAATCCCTGTCCAAATATGGGGCCATCATTGTGGTCAAAGACGTCGCTACCGCCATCGATATGGCCAACCGCATCGCGCCCGAGCATCTTGAGCTACAAATCAGCGATGCGCTCGAGGTTGTCGGAAAAATACGCAACGCCGGGGCCATCTTTGTCGGCCATTATACGCCCGAACCGGTCGGCGATTACATTGCCGGCCCCAACCATGTGCTCCCCACCGCGGGAACCGCTCGATTTGCGTCTGCGCTTTCTGTGGACAATTTTATTAAAAAGACCAGCCTGATCCGTTACACCCAAAAGGCCTTTCAACGTGAAGCCCCCGACATCATCCGTCTGGCAGAAGTTGAGGGACTGGGGGCCCATGCAGGATCAATTAAAGTACGGCTGGAAACGGAAAAAAAGTGACCGGCACGGCACCGCAACAGCCGGGGCTTATTCCAACCGGCACCACCATCTTTTACACCATGATTGGGACGCCAATCATTCAGGTTAGATCTCCTTTCAATTACAATCGCTATTTTGCCGAACACGAAATTGACGCGGTCATGATTGCAATGGATATTCCCTCTGATCGGGTAAAGGCGCATTTTGAGCATATGCGCGCCATTCCCAACTTCGGAGGCTGTATTGTAACCATACCGCATAAGCAGGCTGCGGCCGGCTGTATGGATGAAATCTCCCAACGGGCCAGAGAATTAGCGGCGGTCAACGTGGTCCGGGTGGAAAACGGACGCTTGATCGGCGACATGGTCGATGGGCTGGGTTTCATGGTGGCGGCCAAAGCGAAGGGGTTGGCCATACGCGGTCGGCGAGCGGCCATTATCGGCGGGGGCGTGACCGGCGCTGCGATTGCCCTGGCGATCGCAGAAGCCGGCGCCGCCGAAATCGTTATCAAAGAAATACGGACGGAGCGGCATGGATTTTTAACCCGCTTGTTGAGGAGAGCATACCCGCAAACCCGGATATCATTCGAACTGACGGACCTGGAAGGATTCGATATTGCGGTAAATGCAACGCCGGTCGGAATGAATGATGACCCCAACGTGCCTTTCCCCACAGATACCCTCTCCTCCCGAACACTGGTGGCTGACGTGGTCACCAACCCCAAAGTCACCCCCTGGTTGGCCGCGGGTTTAGCCAGGGGCTGCAAAGTGCAATATGGTGTCGAGATGGCCGATGGTCAATTCGGGCTGATGGGGCGTCATATGGGGTTGGATATTCCGGATCCGGACGGTTTTTGAATAGACTTAAGGTGTTATGCCCACTAGTCGTTTACCAAAAGCATTCCAATTTTTGGTTTCAGGTTTCAGGTGTCAGGTGTCAGAAAACTGATGACAAAAAATTGAAATACTCTATCCTTTATCATCTGCCATCTGTTTCGGCTTGGCTGCCTTCCACATGAGCTCAGACTGAATGTAGCTCGTCACAGGCTATGCACTGTCCTTTGTATTCTCCTGACACCTGAACACTGACACCTGAAACCTTAGACATTTGTCTGAACCAATTTAAACTGTGTCACCGACAAGCTTAAGAGAGGCTGGTTTAGATTTTTCCGCTATTATTGAACATCCTTCCGGATCGGGATCTTTGATTCACAGGGTACCTTTGTCTGACACAATCCACATCCGTAACCGTCAAAGCCGTAGTGTGATTTTACATAATCGGCGCTTGTCGGTCTGATATGCGCGCGGCATTTGAGCTTGTCATGACCGCTTTCGTCGAGTGCGTCGACCGGGCAGCGCGGGATACACTTCCCACAGATTCCTTGCGTGAACCAGAGGCAATAGGCGTGATGATCGGTATACGGCCTTGGGGTTGGCGGGATTTTAGCGTGTGCCACCACCGATCCGGTGCGCATGGCCTTGCCTCTCGGGGTAATCAGTCCGTCACAGAGACCAAACGTTCCCAGCCCGGAAGCATAAGCAGCATGCCGCTCCGACCAGGTGGACGCAAACACGTACGTATCGGATTTTTTCCGCTTCCACTGGTCGGTGAGCGCCGGCGCCAGGGCCTGATATCCATTTTCCTGCAGAATGGCCACCACGTGTTTGCGGAGCTTCTCATTCACTTCTTCGCCGAATATGCGCGCCCGGGCCCAGCTTTCAGCGGGATAGGTCGTTTGTTTGCGATTATCGGCCTTGGTCGCCTTGGTTTGCGGCAGGATCCAGCTGATAACGGTCAGGTCCTCAGGCTTGACAGCCGACCCCTGAAATACCTGAGTGAATATCTCCCACGGTGTCCAGTGAAAAGGCCCGACAACATCTTTGTAGGTTTCAAAGAGGGGGTCATTCCCCTTTGAAAAGCCGACCAGAGGCGTGTCAAAAGCCCTGTCATTGGTTTTGTTTTGCAGGGTATTTTCCGGTGAGGTTTCAATAAAGTCTTGGATGACTTGTTCAATCCAGGCTGCTAAATCGACATTCTTTTCCATGGCGCCCTAATCCTCCGTTAAATCGTTGATGAAAGTTTCAAATTGGATGCTGCCGCTGGCGGCGTAACCGTTGCCGTCGGCCGCGACGAGGTCACCACTTTCGATGAGCAACTCACAGTGGCTGACGATTTCGTTGGCTGCCATAAAGCTGCCGAATCCCTCAAGCAATCTGTCCTCAAAATGCTCGGCGGCAATTTCGTCAGCGGTTTTCGGCCCGGCCTTTAAGATTGCCATAATGGCGCCGCAGCGCTCGATGTGGTGTTGGATCAGTTCGTTTGCTCTATGCTTTAGGCTGATTTGGTTCCAGTGGCCGCCGTAATAAAACCGGTGTGCAGGCAGCACCACCAACTCAGGATGGTTGCCGGCAATCTGTATTAATTTTTTGAGAGATTTGATATATCGGCCCAAACCAAAGATCGCTGCAGCTTCAGTATAGACGGGTTTGATGACTTCAGCCACCTCATTAAATAGAGATTGCCGTGTCGGCCAGGGTGAAATGTCGGGCAGAATAATATCGCCCACGATGATGGCTTCTTCACCCAGCAAAACGGCTAAACAATCCGGGCTGTGCCCCGGCAGGTGATAGGTGCGAATAGCGGGACCGATCTCGGTTTCGCCGTCACCCACCGGATCCACTTTTAAACCCTGCAATACTCGGTGATACCCCAGACAATTTTGGGTATAAAATGATTCCGGCATGGGACAGTGCCAGCATTTGGCCGGAAAATCATTTTTTTCACCCCCGGGTGATTGGGCCGGATATGTTTTGATCAGATAATCGTAGACGGCATGGGCTTTTACACGTAAATGGGTGCCGTTCACCAGTTCCGCGAGTCCACCGTCATGGTCTTCATGGCCGTGGCTGATCAAAACGAACTCCAGATCCTGAGCGTTAATATGAACGCTTTCCATCATTGCAATCAGTTGACTGCCCTGGCCGAATCGACCGCTGTCCACCAGAAAAGGTGTGTCGGCCAGAACCGCGTAATTCCAGGTGGGGCCCAGATCCCAGTGGCCGCCGTAAGCGTTTTTGGTCGGCAAACCGACAACTTCAAGCCCGGACGGCATCCGCCAGCGCACCATCATTTCATTGCCGCTGTCATCACCCTCACGTATCACTTCAGCATGTTCAATCAAGTCAATATCCTCCCACTCGTTAGCGCCAACTCCATATCACTAAAACTTACCAAAAGGCAAAGGGCTAAGCACAAGATGCATAACCACTGTCCGGTTGGCTAACGAGGACGAGGACGACGACGAGTACGAGGGGCGACATTGCCTAATACTCGTCCTCGTCCTCCTCCTCGTCCTCGATTTTTAGTTAGCTTCATAGCTTTTCGATTAGATCACACAGCAACCGCACCCCAAAACCGGTACCGCCGGGGCCGCAATAAGCACCGCCCTTTTTAAGGTAGGCGGGGCCGGCGATGTCAATATGGGCCCAGCGGGTATCACCGCTAAATTCCGATAAAAACAAGGCGGCTGTGATGGCACCGCCCCAGCGCGAACTGGGCATGTTGTTGAGGTCGGCAAAATCGCTTTTGAGAAGTTCTTTATAATCGTCCGGCATCGGCATCTGCCAGCAGCGTTCATAAGTTTTGTCCCCGGAAGATACGATGGCTCCGGCCAGGTCATCGTCCGGCGTAAAGACGCCGGCGATTTTTTCTCCGAGGGCCACCACACAGGCTCCGGTCAAGGTTGCCAGATCGATCATAATTTGAGGTTTGTGTTTTTTGACCACATAGGACATGGCGTCTATCAGGATGAGCCGGCCTTCGGCATCGGTATTCCCAATTTCGATGGTTTTGCCGGCGTAGCTGCGCACAATATCTCCGGGTCGGGTTGCCTTGCCCGACGGCATATTTTCAACGATTGGGATGGCACCGATGACGTGCATTTTCTTTTTTAGCCTCGCCACGGTAATCATGGTAGCCGCCACAATGGCAGCACCGGACATATCCGCTTTCATGCCGGCCATGGATCCGCCGGTTTTAAGATTGAGACCGCCGGAGTCAAATGTGACCCCCTTTCCAACCAGCGCCAGTGTTTGTTTGGCGTTGGGGGGTTTATGTTCCAGCACCACCATACTGGGTTTGTGCTGGCTTCCGGCCGCCACCGCCAGCAAGGCGCCAAACCGATTCTGTTTTAAATCTTTTTCTCTCAGGACGCGGGTTTTAAGACCGTGCTTTCTGGCCTGTGAGACAATTGAACGCGTAAATTGCTCGGGTGTTTTTTCGTTTGACGGCGTGCTGATCCACTCGCGTGCTAAAATGGTGCCCGCGCAAAGGGTGCTCACTTTTGGCACGATTCCCCGTAGTTTGCCCAACGTTTCTTTTTTTACCAGAAAGTTAATTTGCTTCAGGGGCTTCTTTTTCTTTTCCTTTTTGTATTTGTTAAATAAATGGTTTCCCAGGCAACCGCCTTCCAGCATGGCGGTTACCATTGCCGGCAGGTCCATTTTAAGATTTACGGCCGCCGGCACCGCTATCCAAACGATTTCAAGGCCGGCCTGGATACATTTATTGACGGCTGCGCCGCAAAATGCCCTCAGAACTTCAGGGTCAATTTTTTTTAGCTTTCCAAGTCCGACAAAGATAACCCGGTTGGCGTTGAGAACTTTTAAATCATAAAGGGTTACCTGATCTCCTTTGGCGGCTTTAAATTCCTCAAGCTTCAAGGCCGTTTTGATGATCGCATTGACGATGCGGTCATCGTGTATTTTTTTGTCTTCGCATACCGGCACGATGAGCGTGTCTATTTTTTGTACTTTCAGATCAACGGCTTTTAATCGTAGCATTTTTTACCTCTCTCTTGGCATCATTGGTTTTCATATTTCAAATACGGCCTGCAGAAAATACAGTGTATCACCCAAGCACGCAACCTTGAAATTAAAGTGACTTTATTGCGTGTTTGAACCAGAAGCAAGTTCTTTTAAGGCAGAGATGGTCTCCCAATTAAAAGCTTCCGACTGACAGGGAATAATCGAATTATTGGTGAAAATCGGATCTGCTTCCAGATCATAGCGGGATGCGGCTACCGCCGCTGGCCACATCGCCGTATGCGGAATCGGAGAGTAATAGGCCAGAATGGGCGTTATTTGGGTTTCTAGAACGGTCCGAATCGAACGTTCGACCGAAGGCAATTCCTGGCCCGGGAGTCCCATCAGCAAGTAGGCACCCACCTGGTGTTTTTCAAAACCGGCTTGCTTTAAGTATCCGTCGGCCGCTCTGAAATCGTCTTCGCTGACCTTCTGGTCGATGGTTTCACGATGATCGAATTCGGCCGTTTCCAGCCCCAGGCGCAGGGTTTTAAATCCGGCCTTGAACAATAAGTGCGCCGTTTCGGCGGTAATGCCACGTATATGAACCGCATTGGGTGTGTGAATGCGAATTTTGATATCGGCCTGAATAATTTTTTCAAGAATCGGCATGGCATGTGCTTCGGCATGGACCAGAAATGCATCATCATACAGGACGAAATCCGTGACCGCATGGGTCTGATGCCAGAATTTTAGTTCGGCGATGACGGACTCCGGGCTGCGCCGCATTTGGCCGGGGTTTAAAAAGTGTGAGGCGCAGTAGGTGCATTTAAACGGACAGCCCCGTGAGGTGAGCAGGGGAACGTAATTAATACGGTTTTGCAAATCCAGCGCAGGGTAGGGGTAGCTATCAAGTTCCTGTGGATTAAACCGGGGTGTCGCTTCAAAACCCGTATGCCCGGCAATCAGTCCAAACAGGGTTTCATCGGCGGGGCCGCAAAAGACCTCATCCGCACCTGAGTTTTTGAGTGCGTGATCCCGGCAAAGGCTGGCGTAAATGCCGCCTAAAATGATCGCCGTGTCCGGAAAAACGCTCCGCAAGGTTGCGATGGTTTCCTGAACGCCGGTGTACCAGTAAGTCATCAAAGAAGTGATCAGGATAAGGTCCGGTTGCGGTAAGGCCTGGAGGTCTGCGGTAAACCAGCGCGGTTTGATGCCGTATCGGGAAAAAGTGCGCGGAACATCCTTGAGTCCATGCGGTTTGGCAATCCGTGTTTTCAAATAAGGCCCGCGGCCATAGCGCGCCGAAGGGTCACTGAAAGGCGCTTTCGGATGAAACCGGTCCAGGCAATCGATGTAGGATACAAACACCCCATGGGCTCTGAGCAACGCTGCCAGGGTGAGCAATCCCAGCGGTTTGGCCCAGAAGTCATACGCGGCGAAATCATGGATCCAGGGATTTACTAGCAGGATATGAGGCGTATCTGGTTTCAACTTTAGATTATTAATTCGGTTAATTAATCGGTGGAAATTGCAACGGTATAAATAAAAATTCGAAATCCGAAGCACGAAACAATATCAAATTTTCAAAGTTCAAAATTCCAAAACATATAAGGACCGCAAAATCATATTATGATTGGATCCATTTGAGAGGTTTTGAAAATTCTGTCATTTGATATTCGAATTTGTTTCGAATTTCGAGTTTCGAATTTCGAATTTTAATCTGACTCGCCTATCTTTTAAAGAAAATATATTAATCATCCTTATCCGAGGGGAAGTATACCATAGAGGTTTTTTTCAATTCTTGACGGCTGAACAGGAGCGTATAATCTTCCACCGCAGTGGCGCCGGACATTTTACGGGCAGTCGCATGGCACGATTGCTCATCGTTGGCATGCACCATTGTATATAAGTTATAGGGCCATTCGTCGGTAGGGTTGCGCCGGTAACAGTGGGAAACCTGCCTGAAAGAAGCCATTTTCTGCCCGACCTCATCAATGCGGTCCTCAGCTACCTTCCATGCCACCATGGCATTGGCGGTAAATCCGGTGCGTTGATGCCGCAGGGTGGCACCAAACCGTCGAATCACGCCCCGCTCACAAAGATCTTTCAAATTCTGCAATAATTCCGTTTCCGAAATGCCAAGATTTTGAGCGATATGAATATACGGTCGATTCGTTACCGCCATGTCTTCCTGGATGGAAGCAATTATCTTTTTTTCCAGTTCAGTCAGCATTGCGTGCCTATACGAGTTGAGTTGCTGATAAGTTAATATCTAAAAATTTAGGAATTCCTCAATCATTGAATCCTGAAACCTTTTTACGGTTGACTGAATCTTTCAGGGAAAAGCCGCTTTATATCGGCCTGCGTTGCCTCGCAGATTCCGCGTTCCGTAATAAAACCGGTTACAAACTTTGCCGGTGTGACATCAAAGGCATAATTAGCGGCGCTGCTTTTTTCAGGACATATCAAGACGCGCGTGGCTTTATCTTGAGCGAGTCCTTCGATGTAGCGGATTTCATCCGGGTCTCGTTCTTCGATGGGGATCTCTTTGACGCCGTCTTTGAGATTCCAGTCAAATGTACTGGATGGCAGGGCGACATAAAACGGGATGTTGTTGTCTTTGGCTGCCAATGCCTTCAGATACGTGCCGATTTTGTTGGCGACATCTCCGGTGGCTGTGGTTCGATCGGTTCCGACGATAACGATATCTACTTTTCCTTGCTGCATCAGATAGCCGCCGGCATTATCGGTGATGATCGTATGTTTGACACCGTGTTTGCCCAGCTCCCAGGCGGTCAGGCGGTTGCCCTGATTCAAAGGCCGGGTTTCATCGACCCATACATGCAGGTCAATTCCGTGATCAAAAGCAGCATAGATGGGTGCGGTGGCGGTGCCGTGTTCGATACACGCCAGCCAGCCGGCGTTGCAGTGCGTCAGTACGTTCACCGTCTGTCCTTCTTTGAACCGGCTGATCGCTTCGATCAACGGCAGTCCGTGTTCGCCGATCTTTTTACAGTTTTCGACTTCCTGTTCGGTGATATCTGCGGCTGATTCCCTGGCGGTGATGATGCGTTTGTCGGATGGGGCGACCTTTAATACCCGGGTTAAGGCGGTATCGACCGCCCAGGCCAGATTAACCGCCGTGGGCCGGGCCGATTTGATCCGGTCACATTCTTCAATTAGATAGGCGTCTTCAACCTGATGATGCGGTGCGTTCAAAGCCGCCAGATAAACCCCATAAGCCCCGGTCGCACCGATAAGCGGGGCGCCCCGCACGTACATCTCCTTAATGGCTGTGATCGCATCATCAACTGTGTGCAGATCAACGACTGCCAACTCATGCGGCAGGCGTCGCTGGTCAATGATTTTAACTGCTTTTTCACCCGGATCCAGCCAGATGGTCCGCAGATCTTTGCCGTCTACTTTCATGGTGGATTGTCTTTACCGCAGCTCAGCGGCTTTGTAAACACTTCAGGAACCTAAATTGAGCGTGTCAAATTTTGAAAATTGAAAATCACTTTTTACAGATGGAATTCGATTTAGCGAGCGCCGGCCGACGTTTTTGCCAGCGCGAAATCGGTTTGAACTTCGCCCAGCAGAACATGGTGCTTGAAAACCTGACGCATTTTTTGGGGATCCATCAGCTGATAAACAACGGGTTCGCTTCCTTCCTGCTCGACAGTGACATTCGGTTCACTGCTGCACACTCCCGCGCAGCCGGAGGCAAAAACCCTGATATCCTTTCGATCTGCTTCGGCCATTTCCTCCAAAAGGGCACTCATGACATCGCGGGCGCCGGCAGCGATTCCGCAGGTGCCCATATGCACTGTGATTTTAATATTTGCAGAGCCATCTCGCAGTGAAGTTTTTTTGGCTGTCTTTTCCTTAATTTTTTTTAGATCTTCAATAGTCAACTTTGCCATTTTCCCTCCATTAATCAAATTCTAACTCGGGTTCAAGATGTACCTTCCGGTCTCGTCAGCGCGTTGAGCGACGCGCGGATGGTTTCGGTTAAATGCTGAATGACCCCCGGATCGGACAGTGACAGTTCATCCATTTCTGCGCGGATTTTCCGGGTGTCCAGGCCAAAATTATTACCATCGATGCAATGGGTATAGACAAAATCAATTCCCGGATTACCGATGATTAAGGTGGTAATTGTAGCGGCCATATCACCCAGCGGCGCACGATCGATATGGTGATAACGAAATATGGCTTCAACTTCAGTACCTTTGCCGGGTTGTGTGTCGACGCGCAATGTCCCATCGCAGCGCTCGGTTGCAGCGGATAGAAGCGAAAGACCCAAACCGACTCTGCGTGTAATTCGGGATGTAATAAAAGGATCGTTGATATTATCCAGTTTTTCGGTCGGCATACCCCTGCCATTGTCTCGGATCTTAATTTTTAAGCGATCCTTTTTACGGGCTTCATCAACTTCAATCCAGATACAATCACCATCGGCGGCAATTCCGTTTTCAACAATGTCTAAAATATGTAATGATAATTCTCGCATTTATACCGTCATATGCCTTGGATCGCAAATTATTCGGTTGCAAGATTGCCGACGCCAAGGCCAAAAATGCGACCGGCCAGACGAAATGACGAATACGGCCATAGCAGAAGGGGAATGCCTTCCTGATTCGCTTTTTTGATGGCGGCATCATCCGGAGTTTGACCACCGGTAATAATGATGGCAGCGATTTCACGCATCACCGCCACCGCAACTATATTCTGGTGCCCCTGCACGGTCATCCAGGCACACCCGGTTGGTGCGTTGCCCATGACTTCACTTAACAAATCGCCGCAGTAACCTTCGGTGACTTCGCGATCAAGTCCGCTTTCCCCGGCCGTCACTTGAAGGTCGAATTCATCCACCAGATCTTTGACCCTCATTTTCTTGCATCCTTATTCCACAAACAAAGGCACAACCTCAAACTTATTCACATCGACCAGCCCCAGGTCGGTCAGCTTTAATTCCGGTATTACCGGCAAAGCCAGAAAAGAAAGGGTCATGAACGGATCTTTCAAGGTGGTACCCATATCATGTGCAACGCCGATGAGGCGGTCCAGTTGATCACGGACATTCTGGACCGGCTCCAAAGACATCAGTCCCGCGACCGGCAACGCCAGTTCAGCCAGAATACGGGTATCAGCTACAGCTGCCAGGCCGCCTCCCATTTTCACCACCGCTTCCAGGGCGGCTCTCATGTCCTCATCGGTGGTGCCGACCACAATAATATTATGGGAATCATGGGCAACACTGGAAGCCAGGGCGCCGTGTTTTAAGCCAAAGCCCTTCACAAAGCCCTTGCCGATATTGCCGGTGCCATTGTGGCGTTCAACCACCGCCATTTTAAGCATATCCTTTGAAGGATCGCTTACCGCTTGATTATTTTTAACCGTTATCTCTTCGATAAGCTGACGGGTAATCACCTGCTCCGGCACAATTTCAATAACCCGAACCTGTTTTTTATCAGCAGGTATGGTGAAATCGATTTTCTCAAGCGCAACATGCATTGATGGAGGGACGTCGGCCGCCGGTGGAACCGGAATATTCGCTGATATTTTTCCGTTTTTGGCGGTTAAGATTCCGCGGCAATATACTTCTTCAATGACCGGCTTTTTTAAATCCGAAAATATCACCAGATCGGCCTGTTTGCCGGGCGCGACAGCGCCGAGGTGATCCAACTTGAAATATTCAGCGGGGTTGAGGGTTGCCATTTGGATCGCTAAAATGGGGTCCAGGCCGGACTGAATGGCTGCATACACGATAGAATCAATATGACCCTCGGCAATCAGGTCATGGGGGTGCCGATCATCGCTGCACCACATCATGCGCCGGGCCGTATTTTCGTTCACCGCCGGCAGCAGGGCTTGCAAATTTTTGGCACAGGTTCCTTGACGGATCATGATGTACATACCGGCCATGAGTTTTTCTCTGGCTTCTTCTTCGGTGGTGCACTCATGATCACTTTGGATACCGGCGGAGATATAAGCATAAAGCTCCGGACCCTTGAGCCCGGGCGCGTGACCATCGATCGGCTTTTTTTGTTGCCGGGCAGCGCTAATTTTGGCCAAAACATCCGGATCCCGATAAATAACTCCTGGAAAATTCATCATTTCAGCCAATGCGATAATTCTTTCTTTATTTAATAACGGCCGCAGGTCATCGGCGGTCAGGCGTGCGCCGGCGGTTTCCATATCGGTGGCCGGCACACACGACGGCAGGGTAAAATAGATATTCATCGGTTGTTGTTCTGCCGACTGCAGCATATATTCGATTCCCGATAATCCCAGGACGTTGGCGATTTCATGGGGATCGGCCGCTACGGTCGTGGTCCCATGCACGACAACTGCCCGGGCGAATTCGGAAATGCAGGCCATCGCGCTTTCAATATGAACATGCCCGTCAATAAACCCGGGCGCGGCATATCGGCCTTGCAGATCCACGACATTTTCGGCCTCGTATGGACCGAACCCCACAATCTGCCCATCACTGATGGCAATGGTATCCGGTATGATCTCGCCTGTATAAACATTGATGATCTGCGCGTTGGTTAAAATCAGATCAACCGGTTTTTCGCCGCGTGCCGCTTTGATGATTTCGTTTAAATTCATTGTATCGGTCCTTTATTCTGGCTACCATTTTTAAACAAAGGTTTCAGGTGTCAGTGTTCAGGTGTCAGGATTACGAACCAGATGACGCAAGGATTATCAGATTTCGCATTCTGTCATTTGATTGCTGACACCCGAAACCTGACACCTGAAACCAGGTAGGCCCTCTGAGCCAGTGACTATCAGCCAGTGACCAGTGGCCAGGTACCAGCAGCATCATTTTTTGATATCACCACCAATCTCCCGGACCCTGGCCATAATTTTTTCAACATCCAGGCTGAGAACATTTCGATCTTTAACAAGCACACTTCCATCCACCACAACATCGCGCACGTCTGAGCTTTTGGCCGTGTAAACGATATGGGATTCGGGGTGGTAGATGGGCATCAGATGGGGCGTCCGGGTGTCGATGATGATCAGATCGGCCTGTTTGCCGACCTCTATTGAGCCGGTACGTTGTTCCAGGCCGACGGCTTTGGCACCTCTGATGGTGGCCATTTCTACCACGGTTCGGGCATCCATTGCAGTGGGGTCAAATGTCTCAACCTTATGTAGCTTCGCGACCAGGTCCATTTCGTGAAACAAATCCAGGTTATTATTGCTTGCACAGCCATCGGTTCCCAGACCCACCGGTATGCCGGCCTTTAATAGTTTGGGTACCGGTGCGATTCCCGCTGCCAATTTAGCATTGCTTTCCGGGTTATGGGAAACACCGGCTTTGCGTGCGGCGATAATTTCGATATCTTCATTATCGATCCAGACACAATGGACCAGCAGGGTATTTTCATCCAGTATGCCCAGTTGGTCGAGATACTGGATGGGTGTGGTCTTATGTTCGTCCTGGATTTGCTGGTACTCGCTTTGAGTTTCCGCCGCGTGAATTTGAAACAGCAAGCCCTTTTCGCTGCAAAGTGCCTTGGCGTTTTTTAACGTCTCAGCGCTGCAGGTATAAGCTGAATGGCAAAATGCGGATGGGGTAATCAACGAGGAAGGATTGTACCATTTTTCAGCAAATGTCTGCGGAATCTGAATGTTTTCCGCCGGATTCGGAACCCCCGGTGCCGGGAAATCAATGATGCCCTGGGCCAGTACGGCCCGCATTCCACTGGTTTTTACTGCCTCGGCCACCTCGTGTTCATAAAAATAGCCATCACAGCAGGTGGTGGTTCCTGAAAGCAACATTTCAGCACAGGCCAACAGTGTACCCCAGCGAACATTTTCCGGATTGATATGCGCATTTTCAGCAGGGAAAATGTGTTCGTTTAACCAGACATCCAGCGGCAGGTCATCGGCCAGGCCTCGAAACAAGGTCATGGGAAGATGGGTATGGGTGTTCACCAGACCCGGCATAATCAGACCGCCGCCGGCATCCAGGATCTCTTTTGCCGCCGGAAGCGTCTGATTGCCGGACAGAGATTCGATGCGCTCAAGTTTACCCGCTTTTATGCAAAGCAGTCCATCGGGGATAATCTCAAACGCCGTGTTGACGGTAACAACGGTTCCGTTGTGGATGACAAGATCGTAAGTCATGGGTTCACCGTGGGCGTATACTATTCAATTTTATTTCATTTAAATTAAACAATAAATCTCAGTAAAAACACACAGGAGTATTAGAGGCTTTCTTTTGTTGCGTGTTACGGGTTACGAGTTGCGGGTCATGCACAGCAGAGCATCAGTTGCAATATTTTAACCCGTAACCCGTAACCCGGAACGCGAAACTCGAAACGCACCAATTTCGATACTCCATTACTCCAAGTTTCCATAAGCCTTTATGCTTCCCTTATCTCCTCTGCGATTTTATTGACATCGTCCATGACTTTTTTCAAATCAAGAGCTGTGAGCTTGCGGTCCTCCATTACCACCCGACCGTTAATTATTGAGGTCGTGACATCGCTTCCCATGGCTGAATAGACCAGGTGGGAAACAGGATTGTACATCGGGGTCAGGTGCGGCTGGTTTGTGTCGATAACGATCAGATCCGCTTTTTTCCCGGTTTCAAGGGAACCGATAAACTGATTGAGACCCAAGGCTCGTGCGCTTTGATTGGTCGCCATTTTTAATACTGTGCGAGCATCCATGACTGTGGGCTCCAGCGCCCTGGCCTTGTGGAGCTTGGCGACCGTGTCCATTTCCAAAAAAAGATCCAGGTCGTTGTTGCTGGCACACCCGTCGGTTCCCAACCCCACACAAATTCCTGCACTCAATAGTCTGGGAATCGGCGCCACCCCGGATGCCAGTTTCATGTTGCTTTCCACATTATGGGCGACTTTTACATCGAAGCGTTGCAGCAAAGCGATATCTTCTTCGGTCAACTCAACACAGTGACATGCCAGAACATTAGGAGCCAAAACGCCGATCTCAGCGAGGTGTTTCACCGGCGTTCGGCCATAACGTTCTTTTATTTGCTCAACCTCGCTTTTGGATTCAGCCAGGTGGATGACCATGGGT
>JASFIU010000036.1:0-17750 GCA_050122495.1 Desulfobacterales bacterium
ATTCTTATTTGCAAAAATAAATACAGGCCTAAACTAACAATCGCAACGGCCGCTAGCAAGAAAATTATCGACCCCGTTTTTTCAATTTGTTTTCGGTGCTGACATTTTTGTTACGTTGAGCACACACAGAACCTATTGACTTTTTAAACAATTTCGCTGAAAATAGTCCTTCTGTAAATCTGAATCTAAGGATGTTTACATTTAGGATTATTTGTTCCTGTTAAAACATTATCCTATTATCCTTATATTCGTAAACGCTTATATTCACAATTTCGTATAATCGTACCTTCTCGAGGTAATTTTATTATGGTGCAGCGCGGGTATTTAATGGAGAGCGATGAAGAAGCGGTTCGTCTTGATGTGAAAACGGATGTGGCGGTTGTTGAAAAACAGGCACTTTGGGCGGGGATTAAGCCGGGCATGCGCGTCGCTGACATGGGATGCGGCGTTGGCAAAACCACGTTTCACCTCAACAAACTGGTTGGCCCGAAGGGATCAGCCGTGGGAGTAGATCTTGCCCCCCAGCGGATCGAGTATGCTCGGAGTCATTATAGCCATAAGGGAATCGAATACATCGGCAAAGATATCCGCAAACCGCTAGATGATTTAGGCATGTTCGATTTTATCTGGGTACGCTTTGTCCTCGAGTATTATCGTTTAGAAAGTTTTGATATCGTCAAAAATATTTCGAGCGTCCTAAAGCCCGGCGGAATTTTGTGCCTGATTGATTTGGATTGTAATTGTTTGCGCCATTTCGGGCTTTCCCAGAGGCTTGAAACTGTTTTAACCAATGTCATGCAAAAATTGGAGGAAAATTTTAATTTCGATCCGTATGCTGGAATAAAATTGTATTCCTATCTTTATGATTTAGACTACCAAGACATCAACGTGGAGGTCACCCCGCATAACCTGATTTTCGGTGAATTGAAAGAGATCGATAATTTCAACTTTACCAAGAAAGTCGAAATTGCTGCCAAGAATTCTGGTTATCAGTTTGAAGGGTATGCAGATGGGTATGAAGGTTTCTTAAAAGAGTTTGAGGACTATTTTTCTGACCTGAGGAGATTTACGTATACGCCTTTAATTTCCTGCCGGGGGCTCAAATCCCATACGAAATAAATGAGGGGGACGCGGAGCTCTTCGATCCTCGTTTCCTGACAAGCCCGCCAGCGGCGGACCCCCTGACGGGCCCTCTGACTTTAGCTGAAGATGGCTGTGCTCCGCAAAATGGGTTTCAGGGAAAAACGCCCTGACCCCTCAAATAAATCGCAGCAGCCTGTTGAGGTAGCGGAAGTATTCATCCGAACTTTGCACCCGGCATACCCACAGGTTATACAGCTTCTCATAGACAATGAGTTGCTCGTCGACGTAGGTTGCGGGATATAGAAGAATGGCCATTTCTTTGCGTTGGAATCGTTCGGATAACACCGAAAATATGGTATTGAGAATGCCGGCCGTCAGCCCCTTTGGATCCAGCACGAACACCTTGATACAGTTCGTCAGGTCAGAAAGATTCAAACCCACATCGGAAAGCACGGCCGTAATAATGGCTTTCAATTTGCCATTTTTTTTCAAAGAATAAAAATGTCTTTCCCTGGTAAGGCCCACCCGGTGATATTGCGCCGCCAGACTGTCACAGTCAAATTTATCCGCTTTCAGATCCAGGGCCTCTAGCATGAGCCCCCCGGAACTGTGTTCATAATAGTCTTCGAGTTCCTGGAGATCTTCAGATCGTGTCGCCGAAAATTCCCAGCTTTTCGGCAGGGCCGGCATGTGTCTGGATGTATTCTGATAATGATAATATGCGAACCGATCAATTGAACACTCTTTGGGGTCATTTATACTTTTGGTGGCGCCGCCAAAAACCCGGCTCGGAAATTTGTTGCTCGAGCGGTAATAGCAGATCACATAATCCATATGCAGCGAATAAAGCCGGTTAGAATCGTTGAGCATGCGGCCGATCTGATCGAGGACAACCAGCCCGGCTTTATTGCGGGAAGATTTTCTGGCGGCGTGATGCTGAATCAGCCACGTGTTTTCATAAAAGCGAATCATCGCCATGTGACCCAGAATACGACCCTTATCCTGATATATGAAATGTCTGGCAATGTGAGGATTGTTACTGTACAACCGTTCATAGGTTTTTCTTATTTTGGCTTTATTTTTTTGAATAAACGCATATTTGTCGGGATAGATAAATCCGGTATCAAAGAAGAAATTCCATAGCTCATCCAGGTTGACGTTATTGCAAATATAAGAATTTTTATCTTTAGCCTGATCCAGTAGCGCCACCAGCTTGACATGATCCTGAATATCCATATCCAGAAGCGCCAGGCCGCATTTTATCCTTCCGCCGCCTTTATCGGCCTTCCATACTTTTCGATAGACGACCTGGGCGCGGCATTGGAACCGAAAACTGTTGGCAAAGCTCAGCTCAAGCTTCGGAAGGATCAAGCCCGGTAAAAGCACGGCATTGTGTTCATCTTCTTCCACCGAAAATCCCGAACCGGATAAATCGATCGCCTTAAGATCAAATACCTTTTTGGTAAATGGGTGTCTGAAAATAATGTTCGGCGAGGGTGTTAATTCATATCGATGGCTGCGAAACTCTTTATGTTTGAACCTTTGAATCTCGAGCTTGAGTGGTTTCAGAATATAGGTGCCGGTACTCTGACCGATAGTCTGTCGAATGATTTTACATTCGCCGGTGTAATAGGTTTCCCCTGCGTCAGATAATATAAGATTTACCGGGGATTCAGGATTTATCCATGCAAAAGTTTGAGGAGGCGCGGTTTTGAGTTCGATTTTAAATGAACTGGCATTAAAATCCAGGAGGGTGCCGGAGAAAAGAGAGCTGCTTTGAATTAACTGCGCCGTTATGTTTGTGCAGGAGTGCCGTACCGTCGTCCGGGAGCTAATTTCATAACCATTATCCGGTAGAAGAAGACTGATGGTTTCGTTATCCGTCCGGATGATTTCCGGCTCCACCATGATCAGCTTTTGACCGTCCGGAATCAGAATATTTTTAAATTCGTAAAATTTTAATACCTGTTTGATGTCTTCTTTAGCGGGCCACAAGCAATCCAACACCTCTCCGAGACACGGTTGTGGTCTGGCGAATAATGTAATCGTTTTGCGGTAATTGCGGTGTTTAAGATTGATAAGGAGGGTATCGTCCTTGAAGTTGATATAGTTAATTTTATTGACGAGCTGATCTTTACTGACGCGTTTGCCTTCTTGCTGATCACTGTCCTGCGGGCTTCTTCGAGTTACCTCATAGAGATCCTTCTTCTCTTTATTAGAAAGTTGCGTGTTGGCATCCAGGGGGGAGGCGGTGCTTGTTTTTTGCAGCTTGCTGGTTACGGTGCCGGGCTCGATGAGTTTGAGGTTCTTTTTTGCGGTTTCCATGTCCTACATCCTTTTTACAAATCCAGATCAAGTGTGAGATACCCCCATCGTCTATCTATCTCACCCTATCGATCAGGTGTTCCTCCGAATAAAGGTCCGCTATCGGTTTACACTTTTTTTGCTTTACGTCATGTATCCCCCCTACCTCAAGACCAATTGAGCGTGTAGCATATATAGATATTGCATACAAGGTGTATTTTTAAAAAAGAATAATTATTTTTTTAAATTTCATTTAGTTATTAATGGCACTCTTTTATAAATAAGGTTAACTATAGCGCGAATAATAAGATTGTAAAGCGTTAAATTAAATCTTGAGGGAGTCATCTTTCAGAGCTACTAGATATGGTATTTTTTACGAGCAACGATCAAAAAAAGTTAATTTTAAGGACAATCAAAGTTCTTTATCGAAGCGTTTCGAGTTGCGTGTTACGGGTTGCGTGTTAAAATATTACAGACCCATTCTAAAGTGCATAACCCGCAACGCGCAACCCGCCTGCGCGGCCGTAGCCGCTATGGCGCGGCGAAGACCCGTAACACGGAACGAAAGGGCAAACTTAACACTCCAGCACTCCCAATTTTATTTACATTGAATCGTTGAAATATTAGCTTCGCGGGCTTATATTTTAACCAATTGTCCAAGGATTTGAAAGGAGCCAAGTGCTATGGGAAATAAGATTCGAACCACCATCTTACTGGCGGCGATGACTGCTTTAATCATATGGATTGGTCAGCTCTTTGGCGGTAAGCAGGGCATGATCATCGCCTTTTTGATTGCAGCCGGTATGAATTTTTTCAGTTACTGGTATTCGGATAAAATTGTTTTAAAAATGTACCGTGCCAAAGAAGTCAGCCCCCAGCAAGCGCCGGAGGTTTATGAGATGGTCCAGACCCTTTCCCGCAATGCAGGACTTCCCATGCCCAAGTTATGCGTCATTCCCAAGGAGGCGCCGAATGCATTTGCCACCGGGCGAAACCCGGAGCACGCCGTGGTGGCGGTCACCCAGGGGTTATTGAATATCATGGACCGGGATGAGGTCATGGGGGTACTGGCCCATGAACTGGCCCATGTGAAAAACCGCGATATTTTAATCGGTAGTATCGCAGCCACCATGGCCGGGGCGATTATGGTCCTGGCGAGCATGGCGCGCTGGTCGGCCATTTTCGGCGGTGGCGGAAGCAGTGATGACAGAGGCGGGGGTGGCGCCATTGGCTTGATCGCCATGTCTATCTTGGCGCCGTTTGCCGCAATGATTATTCAAATGGCCATATCACGTTCGCGCGAATACCTGGCTGATTCGACCGGTGCGGGCTTTGCCGGAAACCCGGAGGGGCTGGCGCGGGCGCTTGAGAAGCTTGGCCGCTATTCGAAAAAAATACCCATGGATGCAAATCCATCAACCGCTCACATGTTTATCGTCAATCCGCTGTCGGGCAGGAGCTTAATGGGCTTGTTTTCGACCCATCCGCCGCTGGAAGAACGCGTGGCGCGTTTGCGGGGATATCCCAGCCGGACGGAACCCGTTTCGAAATCCGGTGAAGATCGGCGACTGGCGGAAGGCAAGGCCTTTTGGGATCGGTTATCAGGAAAGTAAATTTGAAATATCGCCTATTCGGCGCTTCGTCTTTGAAAGGCAGCTTTTTTTACTCTTAAATATTTGAATATCGAATGCTGAACATCGAATGATGAACGCTGAAGTTAGGTATGCTATCAATTGTTGGACATTCGAAATTCCGTGTTCGATATTGGATATTCATTTTTTTTATCAACAGCACTCCACACCACCGCATGCCGCCGCGTTCTTGCCTTTGATCCAGGTCTGAATGATATAGGCCGCACAGCCTACCCCGGGGGTCACCCCGATCGCGTCGGTCGGGCAATTTTTCGCACAGGCCCCACACTCCATGCAGCCGTCTAGATCGCAAATCCGGGCGATTTTATTCTCAAGCGCAAACACGCTGTGGGGACACACAATTTCACACATACCGCAGCCCACGCAGTCCTTTTCGTTTAGCGTCAAGGTTGTTGCATTGGAAAGATATCTAAAATTTTCCATAAGACAAAAATCCTATTTTTGATTATCGAGGACGAGAACGAGGACGAGTAGGATATACGATTCGATTGCATCGTTTTGTCATCGTACTCGTACTCGTCGTCATACTCGTTCTCGACGGTGTTATCTATCCGGCAAAAGCCGACCCGACCCAGGCAACGATGGCCAGCAACAGGGCAGCCGTTTGCATGGGTATGGCTTTGCGCATTTCTTTTTCCACCCCGGAGGGTGAGGTAAAGGGGGTGGATCCGGTAAAATTCATCGCCAGGTAAGAACTGATCGCCGTGGTGCACAGGATAAGTGCCAGTCTCCCGAACAGGTGTAATTCGTTTCGAAACAGCGCTGCAATCCCGGCTCCGGTTAAGATTCCGATTATCGCGCCCTTGAGCGCAAAAGATCGTCCGGGTATCCAGGGCAACAGGACCGGAGTCGTTACCGCACCGGCCAGGATACCTGCGGCATAGGCGATGACCAACATGATTCCCCGTACCCATGCTGCCGAAAAGGAAAAAACATGTGTCCCGATGCCGGAGATCAAAAAGGCGGTCAGCAGAATCCACAAGGAGGGCTTCGGCAGTTGGGACAGTTCGACCGGAATAAGGACCACACGTTCCCCGGTGGTAAAGGTAACCTGCCGCATGGATTTTTCAACCTTCAAACCGTTGTTTAGGAAACTGCTGATGTCGGTGGCACGAACCGGCCCCCAAATCACTTTGAAGCCGCTTTGCTTTTTTACATGATGTGCTGCAACCCCCGTCGCGCCCAGTTGCGGCAAGATCAGCTGGTTATGCGTTACCACCTTTTCTAATTCAGAGCGCTTGACACGCCGAACGACTTCATCGGTTGAAAACAGCTCTTTTCCGGCGGCACACCAAACATTGATACCGCGGGTGTCTAAGACCAAAATCCAGGCGCTGATTGCGGTGAGCGCTTTGCGTAAGGTGTCAAATGTAAGTTTATAGTTTGCAGTGACCAGAACCGGCGCCGTAGAATCCGGCGTGCCGATACAATACAGCCCGGGTGCGATTTTATACTGATCGCGAGCGATGCCGAGTCGCACTCTGAGGGTGCCGATATAGTCCGCCCATTTAAGGGTTGTATTGACGCGTGGTACCGGTCCGGCCGGCGTTTCAACGAAATCCGTTACAAAGTCAAGCAGCGCGAATCCGGGTTTTTCAAATTCATGGCTGGCAGGGCCCGGCGGAGACCCGCAGCATACTTCATCCTGTGATGAACTCTTGGAGACCGGCCCCGGAGCAATCTGTATGCCCGCTGGCTGCTCCTCCGGTTTCTCACAGCATCCGGTATTTTGAGGAAATTTTTCATTCATTTTAACCGTCCAGGTCCAGATTTATCGTAAATATACGATATACAATCTGCGGCCGTACGTCAAGCACAAACATATGATTGGAGAACAACTCGTTTTAATGAGACCAACGGATGTTCTGTCTCGCAGGCTGGCCGCTTTGCCATGGGGTGGTTTGATCCGGGATTTTAACTCAGATAATCAGATGTGAGCGATTTCCCCATTAAGATGAAAAAATACCCTTCGTTCGTTGTGCGATCAACGCGCATTCCTTGCTTTTTTTGGCGCCTAAAAAAGCGACTGCCAGGACCAGGAGTGGAATGGCAATAAACAGCCCAATGACGGGCAATATGGTAAAGCCGATAACCGTGAAGGCTAAACCGGTGATAAGTAAAAACAAGCCCACGGCAAAATCAGAGATTCTCTCAAAATGACAACTTAGACGATTCATGGTTATATCCTTTTCGTATTATTTCCACATTGGCAGGATTTTTGACCAAGGCACACGCTGCAGCGGTCGTCACTGCACAGCTGACATGAATAGCAATCTTGACAGGAATGTTTGCGGTTTCCCTCTTTAGATGGATCGGGAACATAAACCTTTCCCTTTAATCCGCGAACCGTGGTAAACGCCATCGCATTCCTCTTTTTTCTGAAGTTTTAAAAGACAAAAATCCTGGAATAATTTAAGGGTGCAATTCTTAATGCTTAAGTTAAGAATGGAATCAGCCATTTCAACCGGTCGGATCATGATTAGAACCCAACCGGTTAAACGCCGGTGCTCAGTAGAATAGTCAAATGGTCGATTCTTAAAATAATCCAAAAGATGATGTCCACAGACGAATTAACTATTTAACCGGGGCGCAGTTTTTGCTGTTGTAATGCCTATACATGATCTGGTTTGAGTTGACAGACAGGTAGGCTTTAGATTTCCTGGGTCGGGCCCTGGCGGCGAGTTTCTCAACCTCGCCGCCAAAAAAGCTATTTATGATGGCGGAAAGCTGATTTCGAAGCACGGAATAGGAATAATGCTGGGCGGCAATGGTATAGTTGACCTTGACCATCTGTTTCCTTCGTTTTGAAGATTCCAGAATGTCGATTACACTTTGAACTGTTTTTTTGGAAAGAAAACCATCCATCACTGCCAGATCAAATCCCAGCGGTTCAATGTCCCGCACAAAGTTGGCATAGCGGTTAATCAGCATCGGTTTTTTAAAATAAATGGCCTCCAAAAACGCATTGCCGAATCCCTCATAAAGGCTCGGGTAGGTGATGAAATCCGCGTAAGGATAAACATCCCAGAGAGAATACTTGCCCCCCTTATGGTCGGTTCCGTTCCACGGATCTGCAATCTGGATTGAAATCAAGCGCAAATCTACGCCATGCTCACAGGCGTAATCTTTGAGCCATTCTGCATATTCCATTCCTTCGTCCCCGGCTTCGTGGGATATGACCAGTTTGTTGCGGTCATTTCTAAGTTCCTTAACCAGCTCGATGGCGAACTCGATGCCTTTGCGCTGAACAATGCGAGTCGGTTGTAAGATCATGCGATCATCCGGTTCCAAACCAATGGATTGGCGGAATACCGCCGTTCGTTTGCGGCTTACTTTCGGAGGGTTTTCGAAATCCAGAACGTTCGGGATAATCATTGAGGCAATTCCGGTACGATGGGCCAGCTGTTCCTGGGCGGCTGAGTTAATTACCACGTGGCGGATGTTACCGAGGTTTGGCGGAAAAGCCATTCGGATATAGTCGCTGACGGCATTGACCGAAAAACGAACTCTCTCCCAGTAAAAGTCGTGATGGTGAGCAATGGTGGGCAGCTGGGTTTCCGCAATGGTTTCGGTTAAAGCCAGGCCCAGGGGTACATGCAGGGGAATCGTCAACACATTTTCTGCGATCAGCAGATCAATGTCGAATTGCTTGATAAACTCGTGCAGTTTAGACTTTAAATGCGATCTCAAGTCATGGATGGCCAGGGTGACGGGTTGCTTTCGACCCTTTTGGCCGAATACCTGTGCATTGATCCATTGATTCTGTTCGTTCTGAAAATGGGCTTCGGGAACGTGAAGGCTGTAATCAGGCTTGCGATCCAAGACTCCGGCAAACCAGAAACAGCGATGCCCGCTTTGCTGCAGAATGTCGGCCCATTTACTGGACTCAAGGGATACGCCATCCGTGCCCGCAAAGCGCGTTGAGACAAATCCGATATTTTTGGGCATTATTATTAAACCCGTTCAGCAGTGCTTCAAGAAGTTAAAATAAATTGAGTAATGATTGAACTCCGCTCAACTCGAAAATGATCGTTTATTATTCGGCAGTCAGGGTATAGATAATAATGATAATTTCATTAAAAACAAGCTTAACGCGCTATTTAAAAAAGCTTTTGTTTCTCAAATTTTTACCGAATTTGAAAATCCCCGACGGGTCGTCCTGTGGTGAGAACCTTTTCCAGCATGCTACCGACTACGGCACATTGCAAACCAAATGGCAGATATCCGGCATATCCCAGAAGCGGCATTTCAAAGACCTGATAGCGGTGGACAAACGGGATGCTGTACCTCCATTTAGCCAGGCTGTAATAATTCCACATTTCCCAGAACACCCCGCAAATAATTGCAGCCAGTGCGGCTGCCACCAGCATGCTCCAATTTCCGGCTGTCAGCTCGGATAAAATATGCCCCTCGCCCATCAAGGTTTGTAAGGATAGGATAATCAGAAGCGGGGATACCCAGAGCAGCGGGAATAGCGCATTTGTCCAGACGCCGATGCCCGCCAGACCTGATGCGGATGCGACCAGCGTCAACGCGGCCAGGATTTTCGGATGTGGAATATGCAACGGGCCAAAATGACCAAATGTGTTCCGGAGCCAGTCGTTGGATAAAATCCAGTCGCGCATGCCTAAAACCGCCGGCAACACGGTTGAGAACGGCAGGGTGGCATACCAAAAATATTCCCAGGCGCTGAATTCGGGTCCGATATAGAACCAGTTTTGCACAAAGCGGTTCAAGTACTCAAAAAACCACCAGAATGCGGCACTGGTCGGGAAAAGCAGCAGGAAATAAACCGGCCGATCCAGCATCATGCAATTGCCGGTACGCCGATAGGAAATGCCATTGATGACAATAATGAACGCCAACCACAGCGGGGTAAAGGTGTGCGGCTGGAGACCGGCAAACCAGTTAAAGCGGGTCCAGGCCAGAATCCAGCTCATGGCCCCGATTAGGAGCCCCAGCCATCCCCACCAGGGAAATGATCGCGCGGGCCGGGTCCGGGATTCAACCTGTCTGTGCGACTGGCTGGCTTTGATCATGAGTGGCGCAACGCAGGCAAAAATTAAAAGGACATAAAGCGCAAACACAAACCAGGAAAAGGGTGCATGGCTGACATAGGTGGTTAGGGGTGGAAATTCTAAATAGCGGGGCAGCTCGTATCCGGCCCAATATACCCCGCCTAGCGGTAATCCCAGCAGCATGGCTGCCAGAATCAGGAATTTTAAAAAGAAGCGTCGGGTACGGGAGGTCAATATTCGTTTTCTAGACTACTGGTTTTTAGGTTTCAGGTGTCGGTGTTCCCTTCTCCGCCATTAAGGCTACGCAGGGCAGGCAGGTGTCAGATAACAGCGAACAGAGGTCAGATGACAGAAGACAGAAAATAGAAAACAATCAGACTTTTGTCCTCTGTCATCTGATTTCTGTGCTCGACTCGGCTGCCTTCGACTTGAGCTCAGGCCGAAAGTAGCTCGTCGCATGCGGCCTTCTGTGTTTTCCTGACACCTGACACCCGAAACCAATTTATTCCTGGCACAAAAAAGAGATGAATTAATAATGATGAAATCAGTCCGTGTTTTGTATATTACTTGCGGATCACAACACTAGGCTTCTGTTTGGAGTGCCTCCGGCAACTCGCACACCTCGGCCGACTTTCGGGTTTCAACATAATGAGCCGCTGCCAGCGCAGCAGTGCATCCATCTGCCGCCGATATAACGATTTGGCGAAAATATTTTTCGCGGAGATCACCGATCACATAGATGCCGGGCGCGTTGGTTTCACACTTTTCATCGGTGATCACGTAGCCGTCGGCATTCATTTTGGTCCCCGCCGGAACCAGCTTATTGTTGGGTTCAAACCCAATGAATATAAACACACCGTCTGTCGCCAGCTTGCTCTTCTCGCCGGATTGCGTATTTTGCAAATCCACTCCACTTACGCCGTCATCATTGGCTCTGATCTCGGTCACTACCGAGTTCCACAGAATTTCGATTTTACATTCGGCCTCAACACGCTGTTGCAAAAGGGCACTGGCCCTCAAAGCGTCTCGTCGATGGACCAGGTAGACTTGCTTGGCCAGTTTGGCCAGATAGAGGGATTCTTCAGCTGCCGTATCACCCCCGCCGACGACGACCACGGTTTTATCCCGGAAAAAAAAGCCGTCACAAACGGCACAGTAAGAGACGCCTTTACCGTAATATGTGTCTTCACCCGGGATATCGAGTTTGCGCGGGCTGCCACCGGTTGCCAGTATCACCGCATGAGCGCGCAGATTATCGCCGTTGGCCAGTTTCACGGTGTGAACGTCGAGTCCCGGCAACAGTTCCACCGCTTCCTGGGATACGACATCCAGTCCGTAAGATTGCGCATGCTGTGAAAATCTCATGGCCAGGTCCGCCCCCCCGATATACTCATCACCGGGCCAGTTTTCAACCGAATCGGAATTGTTCATTTGGCCACCGGGAGCGCCCAGTTCGATAAGTGCTGTTTTTAAGGCAGCACGCATGGCATAAATGCCGGCAGTCAGTCCACCCGGTCCGCCACCGATAATAACTAAGTCGTAAATTTCATTACCCGGCATATAAAGCCTCCTTTTATGGATCTGAAATCTATTGGATTGCGTCTAAGTCATCATTTTATACCAGAGGTAAGCTGTCAAGGAAATATTAATTTTGCTTGGCTTAGATATTAAACGCGTGTACCAATATAATGTGACTGTACACCATTTACAAGGATAGAAGTCAGTTTACAAGATTAGAACTCAGCCCGCATCGATTACTACTGGAATATTGGAAAACTGGAATAATGGAATAATGTTGTCTGACAAAAGGGGAAGCACAAAATACGTTTTGGGTATCATAAAATTGACGATAAAATTATGGGAAGGATAGCATACCTTTTTATAACCCAATATTCCACGATAGCGCTAAAGCTTCACTTCGTGCCCAATATTCCATTATTCCATAATCCAGGTGAAACCTATGCTTCGCGAAACTATCTGTATGAACTTAAGTTGCTCAATTTGAGAGGTGTAGTCGATGTTCTCAATCGAAGCATTCTATCAAGAATATGAAACTGATCCCACCGAAGTTGTGGTTAACGGAAAACCATTTAACATTCTGCTACCCAGGCGTTTAGATCGCTTTATCAATTCCGATGATGCGCTCCAGGACTTTCCGTTATGGGCTAAAATCTGGAAAGCCTCATGGGTGCTGTGCGGATATCTTGCCGACATGCCGGTTCAGCCCGGCAAACGATTTTTAGAAATCGGTGCCGGTGTCGGCCTGGTTAGTATTGTAGCGGCGTCCTTCGGGCACCAAATTACCCTGACCGAATATAACCCGGATGCATTAAATTTCGCCCGTGCCAACGCGCATCTTAACAACTGTCCGGATCTGCCCATACAAAAACTCGACTGGCACCATCCACAGCTGGATGGAGAATTTGACATGATTGTGGCTTCTGAGGTCACCTACAAACAGGCTGATTTTTCTGCTCTGATTCGACTTTTCAAATCGAAATTAAAGCCTGGGGGCCAAATTATTCTGGCCTCTGAGATGCGAAAAACCGGCAAGGCCCTATTTAATTTTTTAAAAACCGATTTTGACATTAAAGTCGAGAAAAAAAGTTTAAGATCGGAAACCGCCGCCACCCGGATTGTGTTGTTTAAGATGAGGTTTCATCATTTGCTTTGCGGGAATAATTACGATACAATCCGAGAAGGAGAAAAGAAATGACGCAGGAATTATTCAGCGGTATAGAACGAAGGGCCTATGTCCGGCTTGAAACCTCTCTTCCGATCCGGTTTAAGATTTCAGGATCGGAAATGGGCAAAATTTATGCGGCCACCACCAAAAATATGAGTCACGGCGGACTTTGTTTGGAGGTTCATCAGGATATAGAGGAGCTCGTTAAGAAATTATCCACGCCTGACATTAAATTGGGAATTGATCTTGAAACCCTGATTGCCAAGCCGGGCGTTGCCGTCCCTGATCAGCCCGTATGGGTCGACGGCAGGGTCGATTGGATGCGAAAGCCAAACCAGAAAAATCCGACGCTTTTAATGGGCCTGAAATTTGAGGATTTGACCCCGGAGGCCCACTCACAGATTCACAGTTATATCGTTGACGAATTTATCCGGCGTTATGAAGAACCAGAATAATACACGGAAATTTAGGAATTGCGAATTCAGGAATTCAGGAATTTAAGGTATTCTGCCCGTTGAGAGCCCCCGGGTCGATTGATCATTCTAATTCCTAAATCCCTCAATTCCCAAATCCCTCAATTATTGAATCCTGAAACCAAAGCTATATTGTTGGTTAAAGAACGCAGCTAAACAAAAAAAGAGAGAGGCCTTTATTAAAATCATTGGCCGTCTCTCTTTGTGTTTAAAGGATGAGGTTCTGCCATTCGGATGGCTTGCCAGCCTGTTAAATCAAGGCTTAGCAGGGTAAGCGTGCCATTGGATTGAAGGCGATCATATTATCCGGGCCCTGGCCCGGCATCCTGGGACCGTTTTAACCGAAGAGACTATTCGATTTTATCAACCAGTCCCCAATCCATGGCCTTTTCGGCGCTAAACCAGGTTGTTTTCTTCTCGAGCTCTTCCCACTTGGTTTTATCCAATTTCGAATTGGCCGTCAGCTTTCCAATATATCGTTCCCGCAAAAGATGCATCAATTCGTTTTGAGAGCGAATATCCGATGCAGTTTCACGTCCCGGCCACTTCCAGAGGGCGGCTTCATGCACCATGAAAATCGTACCGGGCGCCGCAAAACGCTCGTTGCAGACCGCAAAGACCGGTACGGCCGCGCTGGCGATGATTCCGGAGGCGTGCGCGGTGATTCGGAATCCTTTACGCCGGGCCCGCTCGATTTGATCCGCCAGGGCAAGGCCTGAAAAGGCGTCCCCACCGGGTGAATTGATAAACAGGCTGACATCCCGGATTTCGGTGTTGTTTTCCAAGACAACCAAATCATTCCAGAGTCGGGTCACATCAGAAACCGACAGGCCTGAGAAGATCTTAACGAAGGCCCTTTCTTTGGAAATAAAAGACAGCTGTGAAAGATGTCCCTCCTGATTGGGGACTTCCATTGATCTGTTAATCCGCTCTTCCCCATTGTCTTGATCAATTTTGACATTGGTAGGATTGGTTGCCTCAACTTTTACCACAACTTCCTGGGGGGACTGGGCTTTTCCGGCCGGCATTGTGGCACAACTCACCAGAAATAAACCCAAAGTCGTCGCGATTATCATATGTTTCCACATGGCAGAACCTCCTAATTTTTTTAATTAAAATGGTTTTACCGGATATCTAAAGCAAGATTTGTACCAATTTATTTTGTTGGGCGGAATCAAAATATATCTCATTAAAATCAGAATATTAGAGGATTACTTAAATTCGACCGGATGCCAGATAACCCGGAATTTTTTTCCAGAGTCAGGGATTTGACATTTGTGAGTCAGCAATACCCACATTATTTCGTGCAATTTGAAAAGCCGTTTAAAAGAGACCTAACCGGATGAAATTAATGTTTAAATTTCAAGTCTTTGAAAAATTGGCCGATATTACCCTTAATACCAAAAATTACGAAACCCAACACCGTTCATAGCAGAGCAGTTTTTACGGCCATCGGTCATCAAGGCAAATGCAGCAACCAGAACGCGAATTGCACAAAAAGAAGAGGAACCAGCGGGTGACAGCTATAACGAAAAAGCGGAAAATTTATGATTTAACCCCCGATGTTTGGATCATATCTAAAGGCCGGGATTCTCAATTTGACTTGAGCGCAATTGAAGACGGCAAAAATTTAGATACAGTCAAGGAATATCAAATTTCTGATATTGCCCGCTACCTGCTAAACCCCAATCCCATTGAAGTTGAGAAAAGACTTATTGGCTGTGAAATTCACTATCCCCAACGCACCGCCACTAAAATTATTCAAAATATGAAACGCCTCTTCCCGCGCAAACTCCGCAAAAATTGGAATGGCAGCGGCATTCCGCCGGAGGTGTTGATATCGAATTGTAAGGTAAAGATACCCTCTTTGAAAGATAAGGACCTTGAATCCCACTTGAACACCATTTACGAGTCCCTGCGCGCCTATGATACCGTTTCCAAAAGATTACCGCAGGTTGACGCCTATAAAATCGCCCATATCATCGGCATCTGCCAGGATGTGGGTGGAAATTTTTCCTATCTGAAACTCCAGGGCAGCATTGATGACAAATTAAAATACCTGAATACGTATATCTCCAAAAGTGTCGGTGTCCTGCTTCGCAAGGCTCATATCGCTGACGGATTGTTTGAAATGCGAGGCTTTGATTTCGGCGCTTATGATTCCGGTCGCAGCCACCGTTTGGTCGCCTATCGAAAAAATGGAACCCAAAGATGCTGTGTTTTGAATTCGAATAACAAAGTGGATTTTGCGCTTGATGATACGGAGCTGATCAAATACATGCTCCTGCTGGAGCAGTCGCTCAAAGCCGACGCCAACCTCAAAAATGCGTTTGGTTTGTGTATTCGAAACCAGGCCAGTCCCTTTAAACTATTCCTTAATAAGCAGCTTGAAGTCGACTACTCCAAATCCCCGTTTCCCGAAATTTATCGTAAGATTTTACAAGCAAAAAATATCGATCCCAATCAGCAAAATCTGATCAGACCGTCTCTGAATTATTTGCAGATCGGAATTTCATTCAATTATATTCCGCAATGCAATCGTACTGAAGAAAAGATGATGACATTGATTTCGGTTCTTCATGATTTGCGAGCGCTTGACACGCTTAGAAAGAAATTGCCTCTGGTCTATGATGAAATCCGCAAATACGTCAGTGTATCGGAGGCCGGAATGTTTTATCTCCTGGATTCAATCGAAGGTTTCAACCATGACGAGTGATTACAAAGCCAATGATTATGAGTGGATAAAGGAGCTACTGGATTATCCCCGTACGCTCGAAGCGCGTCTTAATTTTTTTGAAGACACCGCTCAGATTGACATCCCCGCAGATCCCATCGACAGGGTGATATTTCAGGACAAAGCCAAGCGGGCTATCCGGAAAATTGCCCAAAACAGGGGACACATCCTTATGGTGGGAAGGCCGGGAACCGGTAAATCCATGCTGGCAAATATGTTTAAGAAAGTTTTGGAGCAATCCCTGGGTGACTATTTACGACCCCAGGAAGCCATCATCGCCTACCCGGGAAAAGATAAAAATCATGTTCGCATTGCCTATGAAGATCCTGAGAAAATAGAGCAATTGCTTGACATGTTGATGAAGGGTATCGAGGCGGCCAGGGATAGTGTGGAGGAGTTCAGCCTTGCAGACCAAATCCAATCCTCCCGCAGGGCCAAACAAGGTTTGCTTTTGGCGGCCCTGATTGGCACCATTGCCGGCGTATTTTACCCGGCAGCCTTTGTCGTGGCCGGGCTGACCGGAATGGGTGCCATCTTCATGTATATGCAGGAAAACAATCACAAAGCCCAGGAGAAAATTCAAAGGGAATCCAATTCAGATCGCCGAAATGCGGTTAAGCATCTGGACGATATGGTGCCCGACCTTTTATATGACCCCAGAAAAGACAAGGATTTAATGGCGAGAATATCTGAACCGGATGCCAGAAACATGAAAGGCGGATTCCGTCATGATCCCTACCAATCCGGCAATCTTGAAACGCCCTGCCACAAGCGCGCTTACCTGGGCGCCCATGCGAAATCACCCATTATTTACATCGATGAATTAAAAACCCTGATTAAAGTGGGATATATGGCAGAATTGCTGGAGATCATGCAAAATAAACAATATATTCTTGAAGGTGGCCGAAATACCGGCAGCGGCGCTGCCGATCGATCCGAGAATCATTTAAAGGCCGATAACATTATTGTGGCCTGCTGCAACCATGATACCCTGCATCATCTTCAGGAAGAGGGCGAGGGTGCATTTCTCAGCCGCATCGAAGATAAAGGCGAAATCATTCAAATGGAAAGTGCCGTCCCCGAAACGGCGGAAAATATCCGGCAGGTGGCCCAGTATGTTAAACAAGAAGTGACCCATCTTGGCGAAGAGTTTAAGGATACCTGGGGAGAAATTATCGCCAAAGAAGGCTACGAGAGTGTCAAACAGCGCAGCGAATATATATTTGGCAAAACGCTTCCGGCGGATTTTAAGCTGCAGGAACGTGAAATTAGCAGAAGCGCTGTGCTTGAAATTATTAAAGAGCTAAGATGCCGTGCTGCGGATGGAAAACTGAGCGGTATCTTACGGCCGATAAACGGCATTATTAAATCCGCAGAGTTCGAGGCGATCTTTGAAAATTCGCCTCTAGTTAAAGCCAGACATATTAGAAAAGCCTTAAAAGAGCATTTAAGCTTAGAAGGGGGATTGTCTAAAGAATTTGGCGAGCATAAAAAATATTTAAAGAAGTATATCAGTTCGATGACCGATTCCATCGGGTATGTTGTCGGTCTGGCCGTTATCTATTCAAAATCCAGCGGCCAGATGGTCGGTCAGCCCCTTCCGATTCATTGCCAGATTAATGTCGGTACCGCGGATAAAGTTGTGGCTCCCGGTAAGATCGGTGATATCGCCAAAGCAGCGTCTCAAAATGTCCGGGCTTCTATAAAAAAAGTATTGAATAACATCGGGGCCCCGTATGTCGGATATGAAATGTACGTTGACTATATTCAGGCCCACGGGGGCGTGGACGGCGACAGCGC
>JASFIU010000037.1:0-17632 GCA_050122495.1 Desulfobacterales bacterium
TTTCTTTTTCACCGCGCTGTTTATCATCAAAGTGCGGGCCAATAAAATGGCTAAAAAGAATGCCTACCAGCCTCAAATTACCAAAATATTAAACTAGTACAGATGGTCTCCCTGCGATATGGATGAATTCAGGACAACAAGTTTAGGACAAACCGGTCTTAAAGTCGGTCGCCTGGGTGTTTCGGCCAGTTACGGCGCGCCGGCCGAAGCCTTTGAAGAGGCATTTGAAAAAGGCTGCAATTATTTTTACTGGGGATCCAAACGGAAAAGCGGGATGCGACAGGCGATAACCAACATCTGTCGTAAAGGGAAACGGGATGAACTGGTCGTTCTGATTCAAAGCTATTCACGCTCTTCTTTCTTGATGGAAGTTTTCCTAAAAAATGCCTTAAAATCACTCGATATTGAATCTGCCGATGTCCTGCTTTTAGGATGGCATAAGCGACGGCCGTCGCAACGCATGCTGGATAAATGCTTCGAATTGAAGGCAAAGGGGATTTATCGCTATCTGGCGATCTCAAGTCACAACCGCTCTCTTTTTCCGCTTCTGGCCCGGGAAAATGTTTTCGACATCTTCCATCTTCGCTACAATGCCGCCCATCGGGGAGCTGAAAGCGAAGTGTTTGATCAATTTAACGCTCAAGAAAGGCCGGGAATCGTTTCCTATACAGCCACCCGATGGGGCCAGTTGCTGAATCCAAAAAAAGTTCCAGCCGGTGAAAAGCCCTTATCTGCCAGCGATTGCTATCGGTTCGTTTTATCGAATCCCAATGTCGATATCTGTATGTGCGGCCCCCGGGATCGCAGCCAAATGCAGGAAGCCCTGCGAAGTTTGGAATCAGGGCCACTTTCTGAAGACGAGTTGGAGTGGATGAGAAAGATTGGTGATTACGTGCATGCGCATTCAACCAAATTTTTCTAAACTGTTTTTAATGCGTATTTTTTAGCCGATGGTCCGCTCTAGACGGACTACCATTGGGTTAAGATGTCCTATCCTTCTTTTTGGGGGAAGAGGTCTTCGATTTCATATTCTTTAATTTTTTGCAGGCAGTTTTCCAGCGCCTGGATTTCTGTTTCACCGGTACCCTGGAATTCCTGCTTGGCAACGATGTTTATGAGATTGGGCACTGCCACGAATTTTCCTGCTAAATTACCTGCCATTGTTTCGTGTACATCGATATAAATTAATCTTTCGTTGCGGATCAGGTTATACCTGGCAATCCTCGTCAGAATATCCTTTTCATTCAATGGCAACATAATTGAATCCTTTGCGTTATTCTCTTTCCATCGTTGTTTTTAGAGGGAAGCCATTTTCCCGGGCAGCCGTCGTTGCCAGGCTAACTTTTGTTTCAGCCATTTCATAGGGATAAACCCCGCAGACGCCGCTTCCATTTCTATGGATATGCCACATGAGACGGGTGGCTTCATCTATGGATTTGTTAAAAACAGCGATCAGAAGCTCAACAACAAAGGCTTTGGTCGTATAATCATCATTGTGAAGCAGCACTTTATACATGGGAGGTTCGGTTGTTTTTTCTCCAATGTCTTCCTGAATATCCGGCTGTTGGCTGCTCACTTTGGTTGCCTCCCCGATCTCCCATAATAGTAAAAGTGGTTTCAAAACTTCAGATCAGGCTTGCCGCCTGGACGCGGGATTACACATCTTTATTTTAACAAATTAAGGTGTGCATCAACAGTGCCCGCTTCATTAAGCGGAAAGATGGCGTTTTGAAACCGCTTTTAGTAAAATCTAAGGGCCACCCGGGAGAAATCAAGTCATCCGGCCGAAAAATAAAAAAGGCAGTTTATCAGCGCTGCATTGGCCGATAAACTGCCGTTTTTTTGTTGAACAGATTGAACTAGATGGAAGCCTTTAATTTTTTACCGGCTCTAAATTTAACAACATTTTTGGCTTTGATTTTAATCGGAGCACCGGTTTGCGGATTGCGTCCTTTACGCGCTTTTTGACGGGTTTTCTGGAAGGTGCCAAAGCCCACCAGGGTGACCTTTCCGCCTTTTTTCTTCAGCGCTTTGGTAACATTGCTCATAAAGGAATCAAGAACCGCCCCGGCGGCTACTTTTGAAACCTTAGCATCCTTTGCCATCTTGCTAATTAATTCTGCTTTTGTCATTTCAGCCTCCTTCTTTTAGGTTTAAAACAATATTTTACATCGTTTTTTTTGAAAGTCTACAGCAAAAAAAATCGAAAGTCAATAAATAAAAGCCTATTTTTCTTGGATTTGCAAGAAGAAATCATTTTAAACACAGTGTCTGCCTTAGTTTGCCGCTTCCATATATCTCGAATTTTGGGATCCGGGTCTTGGCAATTGATCTTGATGCAGCGTTTGCATGACACGAATTTATCTGCACTATTCCGCTAAGTGTTTTAAATATCACTTTAAAAAAGCGGAATTCTATGATAAAAATCTAGACATTAAATTATTTTCTAAGGTTTAAATCAATGACCCAAAAAGTTTACGTAACCAGCAAACAAATGGCGACGATTTCCTGCCCGCAATGCGACCGGTCTAAAACGGTTGATGTCTCCAAATATGCCACCCTCGATAAGATGGTAAAGATCAATGTGAAATGTCCATGCGGGCATGCCTATAAGGCGATACTGGAAAAGAGAAAGCAATATCGCAAGGAGACCGACCTTGCGGGAACATTTGTCCATTTCATCAATGGCCAACCTCAGACCCGGGGTCTTATGACCGTAAAGGATTTGTCCACATCGGGATTGAAACTTCAGCTGAATGTAAAGCAGAACTTTGCGATCGGAGATCAAATGCAAGTTGAATTTCATCTGAACGATGCTCAGCGAACCCTAATCAAAAAAACAGTGATCATCCGAAATCAACGGGATCAGTTTATCGGTGCCGAATTTGCGCCTTTTGAATCCATCGACAAAGCTCTGGGTTTCTATCTTTTCAGCTGAATAAATTTTTACATCCCTGAAAATCAAGTCAAACTGTTGTAAGGAACCAAATTCCGATGAAAAAAAGATGCCCATGGCCCGGCACCGATCCGTTGTACCTGAAATATCACGATACCGAATGGGGGGTTCCCCTGCATGATGACCGCAAACTGTTTGAGTTTCTTTTGCTAGATGGTTTTCAGGCCGGATTGAGCTGGATTACCATTTTAAAAAAGCGGCCCCATTACCGTAAAGTATTTGATCATTTTGAAGCCGAAAAAATTGCGGCCTATGATACGGATAAGGTAATGGCGCTTCTCGCCGACAAGGGGATCGTACGGAATAGGCTTAAAATTGAAGCGGCCATTCAAAATGCAAGGTCTTTTCTGGCAGTGCAAAAAGAATTTGATAGTTTTGATGATTATATCTGGCAATTTACAGGCGCCAAAACCATAAAGAATGCCTGGAGAACGCTGCCGGAAATCCCCGCCCAAACGGAGGCATCGGCTGCGATGAGTGATGATCTAAAAAAAAGAGGCTTCAAGTTTGTGGGCCCAACGATTTGCTACGCATTTATGCAGGCAGCCGGAATGGTGAATGACCATCTTGTGGATTGCTTTCGCTACAGTGAGGTGTAAATAAACAAACTGAATTTTGTAACATTTTTGTGGAACATGACACTCGTATTGGGGTGTGACTAGAGGTTGATGCAGGTATAATGTTAACCTCATACCCGGGAGGTAAGGCGTGTACCGGTAGAATGATTTTTTTTAATGGGCCAGGACACGATAGACATGGAGCTCGAAGTCCTGGTGATGGATGGTCATCAAATACCCGTCATATTTGTGGTTGAGACGATCCAATACCGATCTCCAGGAATTACCGTAATAGCGCTCCAGGATGTCTTCGTCGAAATCGAAGCCTTTTTCGTTCCTTATCTCATAGCGATTCATGCGGCACCTCCTGTACGCGATCCATAATTCGCTAAGTCCTTCTATATTCATTATCGGCATATGGGCAAACTTCTTTAAACATAAAGTCTTGACAACGCTTAATTACGTAGGTACGAACTCGACGCATCAATCTAAATTTAAAATCACCGCAGAATCTTGAGGGCAAGGTAGGTAGGCCTTATGTCATATTGTTCATCCTGTGGGAAAAACCATAATGTCGGTTTTATTTCTACGCGCTTTGCCGGGACGGACGGCGTATCGTTAGAGACCGCAAAATGGGCGAATGTATTTGAGAAGGCCGGATTTACGTGTTTCTATTTTGCCGGCGAGCTTGATCTGCCCGCCAAGCAATCCTTTCTGGTTAAAGAAGCCCATTTTCAGCACCCCGACATCAAAGATATTTTCAGTAACTGCTTCGGTGCCAGTATACGCGGTCGCTTTGTGACCCAAAAAATCTATGAGGTAAAGCAGAACTTAAAAGATCGTCTATACGAGTTTATCGATAAGTTTGGTATTGATCTCCTGGTTCCTGAAAATGCCCTGACCATCCCCTTGAATATCCCGCTGGGAATTGCCATTACCGAAGTCATTTCCGAGACCGGCATGCCGACCATTGCGCATCATCATGATTTTTTCTGGGAAAGAAAGCATTTCATGACCAATGCCTGCTGGGAGTATCTGAACATGGCATTTCCGCCGCATTTGCCGACAATTCAGCATGTGGTGATCAACTCTTCGGCCGACAACCAATTGAGTCTGCGTACCGGTATTTCGGCAACGATTATCCCCAACGTGATGGATTTTGATAATCCGACTCCAGTGGCCGGCAATTCTGAATCCTGCGGGTATGATCCCGATAAAAACCGGTCTGAGGGTGATGAATATGCTTCTGATGTGCGCCAAGCTTTAGGCGTTGCCGATGATGAGGTGCTAATTCTGCAGCCGACCCGGGTGGTCAAGCGCAAAGGTATCGAGCATGCGATTGAACTGGTACATCGCCTGGACATGAAAGCCAAATTGATCATTTCGCATGCGACCGGCGATGAGGGCTATGATTATGAGCGGCGGGTGAGAGAATATTCAAAGTTGATGGGCGTGGATACCTATTTTGTGGCCAACATTATCAATGAGAAAAGGGGCAAAACCAAAAACGGGCGTAAGGTTTATACCCTGGAAGACATTTATCCATATGCAGACCTGGTGACCTACCCCTCTAATTTTGAGGGATTCGGCAATGCCTTTCTTGAAGCCATTTATTTTTGCCGGCCGATCGTCGTCAATACCTATTCGATATACACCATCGATATTAAGCCCAAAGGATTTTCAGTCATCGAAATTGACGGGTATGTTACCGACGAAGCGGTCCGCAAAACCAAAAAAATTCTGACCGACCCGAAACTGCGCCGTAAAATGGTCACCCACAACTATGAAATCGCAAAAAAATTCTATTCCTATTCCGTCCTCAGGAAAAAACTGAATAACCTCATCTTCGATTGCACCGCGTGCAATAATATAAAAAATTCAGACTAATATCCTAATTAAGCGCTAAACGCTCAATTAGGCGTTATTGGTTATTTGTTAATAGTTATTAGAAACAGATTACGCCCAATTGGTTTTTAACTCAAATGGGGTAACCTCTTACCAAAATTGGGCAAAGAGAGCCCAATTAACCAATAACAAATAACGGATAACCCCCAATGGGCTTTAGCCCGTTGGGCATTTAGTCTCCCATCCCGGCCATATAGTCGTCATAAATGGTCTCCAGTGCCAGCTTGTGTTTGGCTTCCTCCTGGCACAGGACCTTAAACAGCTTTTTAGCTTCTTCAGTGTCGGCCTGCTCCAGGAATTGATTGTACAGCTTCAGGGCCTTCTCCTCCCGTTTCATGGCCAGTAATAAAATTTCGTTGTAGGGCATGCCCTCTTCATACTCTAAATCAACTAAATAATCGCTGCGTTTTATATCGGTAATCCATTTGAATTTATAATCTTCCAGACTTTTGGCGATTCCTTTGGTTTTGAATTCCTGCAATATTTTTTCATGTTTCTGTTCTTCGACGGCAAATTCGGCGAACATTTTTTTTGAGCCTGAAAAATCTTCTTCATTTTGGCTTATGTTGTCATAAAACTCTGCCGCCTCGCGCTCCTTTTCAATAGCGAAATCGACAATGGCTTCTAAATTCTCAAAATTCATTATACTCTCCTTTCCGAATGATCTTAATGCGGTTTCATGGTTGTCTCAAATGGCAGCGATCCAATATGTCTTGAACGCTGACAGTTCTCGGGACTGCTTGCGATCCTTAATATCAGGATATTTTAATAGGATCAACCACCGTGTTTCGTCAGCAAATTATAGGTTGACAAATTTGAGAAAAAAGAATAGCTTGTAGCCTTTTTTTCGATATCATGAGACCCTCCCGAAAACATAAGGAGTCCTTAAAATGACAGAATCTGCACGCGAGTTTGATTCCCAGAGTGCGCATCCGATGGTGAAAGAAGTGATGGAGCGATCGCAGCAGGACTTGCTGGCATGTTATCAATGCCGCCGTTGCGCCGCCGGTTGCCCGGTTGGCGAGGAGACTGGCTATATAACGCCGGACCGGCTCATCCGGATGATTGTCCTGGGTGACCGGGAAAATGCACTGAACAACCAGTTGGTTTGGAGATGTGTTTCCTGTTATACCTGTGGCACGCGCTGCCCCAACGATATTCAGACGGCCAGAATCACCGAAACCATCAAAAAGATCGCCAAAGAAAATCACCTGGATCCCCTAAAACCGAAAGTGGCCCATTTCCATGACACGTTTGTGCACTCCGGTGTGCGGTGGGGCCGTCTCAATGAAGGGGAGTTCATGAGTTTCTATGAGCTAAAGAACACCTTAAAAAATCTTAAACAGATGAAATTCAAAGCCATCTATGATGAATTGATGGACAAGACCAAGCTTGCGTTAAACATGGCCAAGCGTAAACGGTTGCACATGGGTTTTCAATCGGCCAAGGGGCGCAGCGAGCTTAAGCAGCTTTATAAAAAGGCCAAGGAAAAATCGGTCTGATAGTACAAAGAGGTTAATTATGGATATAGGCTATTATCCCGGATGCACATTGCATGCGTCCTCGTCGTTATACGATGTACAGAGTCGGCGTGTATTTGATGAAGTCGGGATCCATCTCAAAGAGATCGAGGATTGGAACTGCTGCGGGGCAACCTCCGCCGGCAAGGTCGATGACTTTTTGGCCATTGCCATGCCTGCCAGAAACATCGGAATCGCCGAGGCGGATGGGTTTTCTGAAATCGTGATTCCTTGCTCGGCATGTTACTCACGGACACTGGTGGCTCAAAAACGCCTTGAAGACGACCCCCATTTAAAAAATGAGATCAATACCGAACTCACCAAAAAGATCCAGGGAACGATTAAGGTATCCTCAATTCTGGAAGTGCTCCTGACCAAGGTCGAATCCGGCGAGCTGGCTGAAAAGGTGAGCCAAAAGCTCAAGGGGCTTAAACCCGTATGCTACTATGGATGCATGCAAACTCGATTTCCGTATAAAGTTCCCGTACCTGATGATGTGGAAAATCCCCAGGGTATGGAGACGGTTCTTAAGGTCCTCGGCGCCAAGCCCCTAGATTGGAGTTACAAAACGGATTGTTGCGGTGCTTCCGCGGCCGTCAATGATGAGGAAACCGCTTTAAATCTGATGGCACGGATTATGAAAGACGCGTTGGCCAGGGAAGCCAACTGCCTTGTGGTCACCTGTCCGATGTGCCAATTGAACATGGATAACTATCAGGATCCGGTCTGTGAAAAACAGGGGATAGAAGAAAGGCTGCCGGTTTATTTTATAACTGAATTGGTTGGGCTGGCCATGGGCTTGAGTGTGGAGGAATTGCAGATCGATCGGCATTTTGTTGAGAGCACTGAGTTGCTGAAGGAGTTGAATATCATATGAATGAAAAAAAATCCGTAGAAACAACTAAGCGAGGCTCTGTACTGGTGGTGGGCGGCGGTGTCGGCGCCATGCAGTCGGCACTGGATATGGCCAACAGCGGGTTTAAAGTCCATATCGTCCAGAAAGATTCCTCTATTGGCGGCACGATGGTAATGCTGGACAAAACCTTTCCGACCGGCGACTGCTCCATGTGTATGATTTCGCCCAAAATGGTGGAATTGGGACGTCACTTAAACATCGACATCCACACCCTGGCAGAGGTGGAGTCCGTCGAGGGTGAGCCCGGGAATTTCACGGTCAAAGTAAAACAGAAGCCGCGTTATGTTGATCCGGACAAATGCACCGGCTGTGGAATCTGTGAGGAAAAATGTCCCAAGAAAACCAGCAGCGAATACGAGCAGGGGCTGACGGTCCGCAAAGCCATCTTTTCGCTTTTCCCCCAGGCGCTGCCGAACACGCGGGCCATTGACCGGGATATCTGCATCTATTTTAAAAATGGCAAATGCAAGGCGTGCGAAAAGTTCTGTGATGCCAATGCGATCGATTGGGAAGATACCGGCAAGGAATTTGAGCTGAATGTCGGTGCCATCGTTCTCAGCCCGGGTTTAACTCGTTACGATGCGGCGGTGCGGCCCGAGCTTGGTTTTGGCCGCTGGTCCAATGTGGTTTCATCCATCCAGTTTGAGCGGATTCTATCCGCCTCCGGTCCTTACCAGGGCACGGTCATGCGACCCGGAGACAAAAAACATCCCCAAAAGGTCGCCTGGATCCAGTGCGTCGGATCCCGCGATTCACACAACGCCAACCCCTGGTGCTCGTCTGTTTGCTGCATGTACGCCACCAAGCAGGCCATGACCGCCAAGGACCATGATCCCGATATTGAACCCACCATATTCTATATGGACATCCGCGCGTTCGGCAAGGATTTCGATAAATACGTCAACCGGGCCAAGGAAGAATACGGGGTGCGCTATCAACGCGCCATGATTTCGGCGGTGCGCGAGGAGGCCGGCACGGGCGATCTGATCATGCGCTATGCCGGTCCGGATGGGAAACTGATCGATGAGATCTTTGATATGGTGGTGCTCTCCATCGGTTTTGAGCCTCATGCCGAAGCCGTCGAGTTCGCCAAAACCTTCGGTATCGAGCTCAATGAGCATCGTTTTCCGAAGACGCCCCCTTTGATGCCGGTTGAGACCAGCCGGCCCGGCGTATATGTTACCGGGATATACCAGGGGCCCAAAGATATCCCTGAAACCGTGATGCAGGGCAGTGCGGTGGCCGGCGGCGCCATGGCCCTTTTAAGTGAGGCCCGCGGCACCGAGGTGGTCGTCAAAGAGCAGCCGCCTGAAAAGGATATAGCTGAAGAGGAACCCCGCATCGGTGTTTTTGTCTGCCACTGTGGGATCAATATCGCCAGCGTTGTGGACGTTGAAGGGGTAGCCGAATATGCGAAAACCCTGCCACATGTGGTCTATGCCGGAAATGACCTTTTTACCTGCTCCCAGGACTCTCAGGAGAAAATGAAGGAGCTCATCGAGGAACATCGCCTGAACCGGATTGTGGTTTCGGCCTGCAGCCCCAAGACCCATGAGCCTATTTTCCAGGATACCATGGAGGCCTGCGGCCTTAATAAATATCTTTTTGAGATGGCCAATATCCGCAACCAGGATTCATGGGTGCACTCTGAAATACCGGAGGAAGCAACCGATAAGGCCAATGAGCTGGTGCGCATGGCGGTTGCCCGCGCGGCCACCCTTCAGCCGCTTTATGAAAAACAAATACCGGTCAACCAAAGGGGCCTGGTGGTCGGCGGCGGTGTGGCCGGAATGAATGCGGCTTTGGGATTGGCGGATCAGGATTTCGAGGTTGTGCTGGTTGAAAAAGAAGCCGAGCTGGGCGGACTTGCCAACCGGCTCACCACCACCATCGAGGGCGCCGATGTACGTGATTATCTGGATGGCCTGATCGAAAAGGTAACCGCCCATCCAAAAATCCAGGTTCTAACCAACGCATTGATAATCAGCTTCACCGGCTCCCAGGGAAACTTCACCACTGAAATTCTGGTGGGGCCACAGATGATTCAAAGAAAAATTGATCACGGGGCGGTTATCGTGGCGACCGGGGCCAATGAATACCAGCCCCAAGAATACCTTTATGGTGAAAATCCACAGGTGGTGACCCAGCTCGAACTGGCTGAAAGGCTAAAAGAAGGCGAGGCGGGAGATGCGTCCAAAGTGGTGATGATCCAATGCGTTGGATCCCGCAACGAGGATAATCCCAACTGCTCGCGAATTTGTTGCCAGTCCGCGATTAAAAACGCGCTTCAAATAAAAAAGGTGAATCCTGAAACTGATATTTTTATTCTTTATCGCGATATTCGAACTTACGGCCTGTTGGAAGATTATTACGCCGAAGCCAGACAACAGGGGATTTTGTTTTTCCCGTTTGATCCTGAAGATCCACCGGTGGTGGAATCTGTCGAGGACGGGGTGGAGGTGAGTTTTAAAGATCAAACGCTGGACCGACCCATGAAGGTTAAGGCTGACATACTGGCGTTGAGCGCGGGTATGGTTGCTGAAGACACCGAGGAACTCTCATCCATTCTCAAGCTGGCCCGCAGCCCGGAAGGCTTTCTTATGGAAGCCCACGTCAAGCTGCGGCCGGTAGATATGGCCACCGAGGGGATCTTTTTGTGCGGAACCGCCCACAGTCCCAAGCTCCTGATGGAAACCATTTCCCAGGCCTATGCCGCTGCTGCCCGGGCGACCACCTTTCTCTCCCAGACACAATTGACCCTGTCTGCCGTTACGGCCCGGGTTGAAGGTGAGAAGTGTGCCTCATGCCTCGTCTGCGTACGGTCATGTCCGTATAATGTGCCCAAAATCAATGAGGAGGGAGTCAGTGAAATCGACGCCGCTACCTGCCATGGTTGTGGCATCTGCGCCGCCGAGTGCCCGGCTAAAGCCATTCAGCTCAACTGGTACGAGGATGATCAGATTCTGTGCAAGGTGGATGCTCTTTTAGAAGGAGTCCTTTAGAAGACGAATAATATAAATTAACAATCAGGTACATATCCAAATAATTTAAAAATACGAAGCACGAAATCCGAAATTCGAAACAAATTCTAAATCTTAAATCCAAATGTTCTAAAAGAGTTTTGAATTTCGATCATTTGATATTCGGATTTGTTTCGGATTTCGATATTCGAGTTTCGAAATTAATAGATGTATAACAACGATAAATCAGTACAGTGTATTTCAGTCTGGAGGAAAAATGGCTGAGAATTTTGATCCTATTATTGTTGCATTCTGCTGTAATTTCTGAGGTTATACTGCCGCGGACCTGGCAGGTTCGATGCGATTACAATATCCGCCGAATATCAGAATTGTGCGTGTGCCCTGCAGCGGAAAGGTCGATCTGATTCATATTCTGCGTGCCTTTGAAAAGGGAGCGGATGGTGTATGTGTATTGGGATGTCTGGAAGGAGATTGTCATTTCAACAACGGCAACCTCATGGCCCGCAGACGGGTTGAACAGGCTCAGAAAATTTTAGACTCCATCGGCATCGGTGGGGAACGGGCGAAAATGTACAACCTGTCATCCAGTGAAGGCCCGCGCTTTGCCCAATATGCCACCGAATTCACCGAGAAAATCAATGAACTTGGGCCCAATCCGATTAAACTGACCAAAAACAAGGCCGCATGAAGTTCGGTTAGCCCGTTGCCAGTTTGCCCGTTAGATCAAGTTACTCGAAATTAAACCGGCCAACCGGCAACCGGCTCAACCAAATAACACAAAGAGAGGTTTGATTAAATGATAGTTGCAGATAAAAAGCCGATTGAGGAAATCATCGAATGTCTCAAAGATCACACCAATATCCTGGTATTGGGCTGCAATGAATGCGTTACGGTCTGCGAGGCCGGAGGCAAAAAAGAGGTTGCAGTTCTGGCCTCGACCTTGCGGATGCATGCCCAGAAAGAGGGCAAAGAGATCAAAATCGACGAGGTTACCCTTGAGCGACAATGTGACAAGGAGTACTTGGATGAAATCCGGGACGTCATCGACCAGTATGATGCCGTGGTTTCCCTTGCCTGTGGGGTCGGAGTTCAGTTCACTGCCGAACAATACCACAGCACACCGGTGTATCCGGGTGTGAACACTTGCTTTATGGGAGCCACCGAAGAGCGCGGCCTGTGGACCGAACGCTGCCAGGGCTGCGGACAATGTATTTTGGCCACCACCGGGAGCATCTGCCCGGTATCGCGCTGCGCGAAGCGGCTTTTTAACGGTCCCTGCGGCGGCTCCACCGATGGTCGGTGTGAGATCAACGCCGAGGTGGACTGCGCCTGGCAGTTGATTGTCGATCGTCTCAAGGCGCTAGACAAACTCGACGAATACGAAAAGTTGTGCCCCTTAAAGGACTGGTCGACGGATAGGGCCGGGGGGCCCAGAAAAGTTGTAAGGGAGGATGTGCAGCAATGAGTGTAAAGACACCGAGCAAACTGGAAAAGATTCTCAGTGAAGGCCATCTGGCCGTCACCTCCGAGTGTGGGCCGCCCCGCGGCAGTAATCCCGATAATATTATTAAAAAAGCGGAGCTGATCAAAGACCATGTGGATGCCATTAACATCACCGACAACCAGACGTCGATGACGCGCCTGTGCAGTTTGGCCTCCTGCATCCGCCTGAAACTCATGGGGCTGGAGCCGGTTCTTCAGATGGTTACGCGCGATCGCAATCGCATTGCCTTGCAAAGCGATATTCTCGGCGCGGCCTCCTTTGATATCAACAACATCCTGTGTTTGTCCGGCGATCATCAGAGCTTTGGTGATTGTCCCCAGGGGCAGAATGTGCATGACATTGACTCGATCCAACTGATTCAGGCCGTGCGGCATATGCGCGACGAGGGCAAGTTCCTGGGGGGCGATGAGCTTGATGGCAACCCCCAGATGTTCGTCGGTGCCGCCGCCAATCCATTTGCCGATCCGTTTGAGATTCGGGTCCCGCGCCTGGCCAAAAAGGTTGCCGCCGGGGTCGAATTCATCCAGACCCAATGTATTTATAATTTAGATAAATTTGAAGAATGGATGAAAGGGGTGCGCGATCGCGGACTGCATGAAAAATGTTATATCCTGGCAGGTCTGACCCCCATGAAAAGCGTGGGGATGGCCAAATATATGCAAAAAAGAGTCCCGGGCATGGACGTGCCCGAAGAGGTTATCACGCGCCTGCAAGGGGTCGAAAAAGGCAAACAGGCTGAGGAAGGCATCAAAATGTGTGTCGAATCCATTGAACGCCTCAAAGCGTGTGAGGGAGTTGCGGGCTTTCATGTCATGGCGATCGAATGGGAAGAAAAGGTTCCTGAAATCGTCGAAGCTGCGGGCCTCCATCCACGCCCGAAAGTAGACTAAATCCCTTTAGAAAGTAGCAAAAGTAAAACCCTGCCTTGTTTTCAATACGGCAGGGTTTTTTATGCTTCTTTTAAATCTCCATTTGTGCAAAGCCTTGGGAAACCAAGTGCACCACTATGAAATAAATGATATACAAAGACGAATTTAGTTCAACGCAGTGCAGGTTCATTCGACTTATATGGATGCTTTCACTTACAGCTGTGTGTATCGTGGCGGCATGACTTTTCAAGATTTAAGTTAATATTTTCTGGCCATACGAGAGTTGCAATATGATTAAACCAAAACTGATTGTGCATGGTGGGGCCTGGAATATACCTAAAGACATGGTCCAGGATCATGTCCGTGGAGTGAAACAGGCTGTTAGCACAGTATATCCGCATTTACTAAACGGCATGTCCGCTTTAGATGCCGTTGAAGCTGCAGTAAAGATTCTTGAAGAAGATCCTACTTTTGATGCCGGTCGCGGCGCTTTTCTCAACTCATTGGGTGAGATCGAATTGGATGCAATGATTATGGATGGGGCTACGCTTGAATTTGGTGCAGTTGCAGCGGTTCAAAATCTGCTTCACCCGGTAACTTTGGCTAGAATGATTATGGAAAAAACGGAACACTGTTTTCTGGTTGGTCAAGGTGCACAACTGTTTGCCAGACATAATGGTGTTGAGATTTTAGAAACAACCGATCTGTTGATCCCCAGAGAATTAGAGTTTTTCAACCAACTCAAAAACGATCCAACATTTACCACCAAAAAACCCTTTGAGAGCAATAAGCGGGGGACAGTTGGCGCTGTGGCAAGGGATCAAACAGGCAGTCTCGCTGCTGCTACTTCGACAGGGGGAACTCCTCGTAAACTGCCGGGCCGAGTCGGTGATACCCCACTCATGGGTGCCGGCACTTATGCAGATGATCAATTGGGTGCGGCCTCTGCTACAGGATGGGGCGAATCGATCATGAAAGTTCTATTGAGCAAACATGCTTGCGATAATTTATTAAACCAAAACGCAGCGGATGCGGCCAAATCAGCTATTGAAATGATGCAAAAACGGGTAGACGGTCTTGGAGGTGTTATATTAATCGATAAGCAGGGTGAATATGGCTATGCGCACAATACATCAAAAATGGCATTTGCTTTTGCAGAGTCCCTTACTACAGTGATCGCAAAAATTAAAATCTGATACCGAAAACAATTTGCAAGAAAATTAAAAGATCTGGCCCAGTGATCCGCCGCCTGAAGTCTTTTGCATGGTTCTTAAGCTGTCTCACAGAAAACAATCAGTTGACCTGGAAGGATCAAATACGTGTCTTGAACCCAATGCTCCGGTTTTGGGTATCCCAGTCAACCTTTTGAAGACTAAATCTAAGTCTTATTGAATATTTGGATGTTCTTCGAATGAAAATGTTAAACCCAAAAAAACCTGAACTGGCAATCGATGTGTCAGGACTGTGCTTCTCATGGCATAACCATGACCCTTTGTTAGAAATTGACCGTTTGCAGATAAAACGAGGAGAGCGGATTTTTATTGAAGGACCAAGCGGCAGTGGCAAGAGTACGCTGCTCAGCTTGATTGCCGGTGTTGTCACGCCGCAGAAAGGCACTATTACCATAAGCGATCAGCCTGTAAGTGCATTAAACGGTGCAGACAGGGACCGCTTCCGCGCCGACCACATCGGATTTATTTATCAGATGTTTAACCTGATTCCTTATTTATCCGTAGTTGAAAATGTCACATTGCCGTGCCGGTTTTCTTTGCGCAGGCGCGAAAAGGCTGCAGCCCGATCTTCAAGTTTCGAAGCAGAAGCCATGCGTTTACTAAAAAGTCTGGGTTTGGATAGCGCATCGGTCATAAAAAAGCCTGCAAATGAATTGAGTGTGGGACAACAGCAACGCGTGGCCGCTGCCCGAGCGCTAATTGGTGCTCCTGAAATAATTATCGCCGATGAACCCACATCCTCTCTTGATACTGACTACCGTAAAGCTTTTATACGGCTGTTATTTCAAGAATGCGATCCGAAAGAGACGACCTTAATCTTTGTTAGCCACGATACAACCCTTGCTAATCTTTTTGATCAGACGATTCGGCTTGCTGACATTAACAAAATCTAAAATTGAAAACGCAATGATAATTGAGATTAAAAACCATGTTCGGTCTTGCCATTAAAAGCATGCGCAACCGCAAGTTTACAACGATTCTGACCGTTGTATCCATTGCGTTGAGTGTGACCCTGTTGTTGGGTGTTGAGCGGATTAGAAAAGAGACAAGGAAAAGCTTTGCCAATACCATATCGGGAACCGATCTGATTATAGGGGCACGGAGCGGACCGGTACAGCTTCTACTTTACTCCGTATTTCGAATCGGTAATGCAACCAACAATATTTCATGGCAAAGTTATCAAGAAATTGCCCGGAATCCAAATATCAAATGGACCATTCCCATATCGCTGGGGGACTCTCACAAAGGCTATCGGGTCATGGGAACCAATACCGATTACTTTAAATTTTTCCGTTTTGCAGGCGGACGCCCCCTGGAAATGGCGAATGGGAGAATGTTCGCGGAGGTTTTTGATGCAGTGCTGGGTGCCGAAGTTGCCAAAACATTAGGTTATCGCGTTAACGATCCGATAATCATTGCACACGGGGCCGGAGAGGTCAGCCTTATCAAACACGATGACAAACCGTTTAGAGTGGTCGGCATTTTAAGAAGAACCGGAACACCGGTAGACCGGACGATTCATGTTCTCTTGGAGGGCATTGAAGCGATGCATATCGACTGGAAAGACGGCGCTCCTCTTCCCGGATATTCGATTTCCTCGGATCAAGTTGTCAATATGGACCTGACACCGAAGGCAATAACCGCTTTTTTCGTTGGCCTTAAATCACGCATTGCCGCCTTTAGTGTGCAACGTTTCGTGAATGAATATCCACAAGAACCGCTTTTGGCTATCTTGCCAGGGGTAGCCCTGCAGGAATTATGGGAACTAATCGGTGTCGCCGAAAAGGCCTTGTTTGCTGTTTCCGGCTTTGTTGTGGTCGTTGGTTTGTCCGGAATGCTCATTGCCTTGATGACCAGTCTTAATGAGCGCCGCCGAGAGATGGCTATCTTACGATCGGTGGGGGCGCGACCGCTACATGTGTTTTCGCTGATCTTAGGTGAATCCGCCATGTTAACCTTCTTGGGTGTCATTGCAGGTGTTGGTTTGTTATACGGACTTTTGTTTGTATGCCAGCCATTGATCCTAACCAGATTTGGATTATTCATTGCCATTGGCGGATTATCAACGTACGAATTGATACTGATGGGGATTGTATGTCTGGCAGGTTGTTTAATTGGCACGATACCAGGGTATCAAATTTATCGTTACTCACTTGCAGATGGCATGACGATACGAATATGAAATCAGGAACCTATTATGAAAAAGGTCATTCAAACATTATTCATCATTTGCACTTTCTTTTGTCTGCAGGCTTTGGCTGAACAATTTCGTCAACTGTCGTGGCAAGATTTAGTGCCTGCGCACCTTTTATCTGAAGATCCCTTGGCCAAGTTAACCGAGGAACAAAAAACCATGGTCTATTGGGTCATCAATACACTTGATAACCTGCCAGTGAGAGGGCCGGAAACTGAAGAATACTACAAAGAAATTGATGCGGCCATACCGGAGCTGAAAAAATCCGGAATCGATATTGTTGAGTTGATGGCAAAAAGAAAACAACTCCGAACGACTATTGTAGAGGAACTCAACGGTCAACGGGTTCGCATACCGGGTTATCTCCTGCCGCTGGAAATGTCCGATACCAAGGTAAAAGAATTTCTTCTGGTACCTTACATCGGGGCGTGTATTCATGTTCCGCCTCCGCCCCCCAATCAGATTGTTCACGTAAACATAGTTCAAAAGGAAGGTTACAGGGTCAAAACAATGTATGAGCCGGTCTGGGTAAGTGGTGAAATCTCTGTAAAGTCAATGGTCAAGGACCTTTATTTGGTTGATGGTTCGGCCGGGGTCAATATTGGATACACAATGCAAGCAACCCGAATTGAGCCATACAAAAAGTAAGCTCTGTGCTAAAAATGAGGCGATCGCCACCGTCACCCTCAACCGACCTGAGAAATACAACACCCTCAGGATCGAGATGATCCAGGAACTGGAAAATGCGCTTATGGATGCCAACCATGATGATGCCATCAAGGTCATTGTTTTAGAGGGAGCCGGTGACAGCTTCTGCGGCGGATTCGACTTTTCCGGAGGTCTGGAGCACTATGAGCATATCAAAGAAGAGAACTATGACCCGGGCGTTGATATTCACTGGGTAACCAATCCCTACACAAGCTATATTCCAAAATTTATGGGGTTATGGCGCGGGCTGAAACCGACCATCGCCAAGGTTCACGGTTACTGTGTCGGTG
>JASFIU010000038.1:0-17593 GCA_050122495.1 Desulfobacterales bacterium
AAGTCCGGCTATCAATAATCCGAACAAAATGTAAATCGAAGCATCAACCAGCAAATCCCACGTGGCCAACAAAATTTCGATAATAAAGTTCAATTTTCCATCCCTTTTAGATAGGTTTCAGGTGTCAGGTTTCGGGTGTCAGAAAAAAAATGACTGATCGCTGATTCTGATAATTCTCGCGTTCATCAGGTTCGTCATCCTGACACCTGAACACTGACACCTGAAACCTATCTTTATTCTGTGACATGTGCCAATCCTATATTCAACAACTCTGAAACATGCTCATCATCTAGCGAATAATAGATCACCTGGCCGTCCCGGCGGCTTTTCACCAGGGCCAGGTCTTTAAGGCGGCGCAACTGATGTGATATGGCCGACTCCGTCAAACCCAGATATGCGGCCAGATCGCATACGCACATTTCAACGTTTCGGAGGGCCATGACAATCTTCAGGCGGCTGGGATCACCCAGAACCTTATAAATGGACGCAAGCCAGATCAGTTCTTTTTCCGGAACCTTTTCTCGGCGCGCCTGTTCCACCCGGTCAAGGTGAATTACCCGAACCTGGCAATCATCCCCATCCAAACACCTGGTTTTCACAGTACTCATGAGCACTCCTTGAATATCTGAACATATATTCAAATATATCTCCGGATCCCAAATTGTCAAGCTCTATTTCACGTCTATTCAAACTGTGGCAATCTTGAGGTCGGAATTGCCTAAAGTGAACTAAAATGAGCTAAAGTGCCTAGAGTTTTGGTGTCGCTCGCGTAGCGCAGGCGCTTGCGCCGCGTGACGCTCCATCTTTTTTAAAATGATAGAATTCCTCAACTTTAGTCACTTTAGATCACTCCGAACTTTAGCTCACTTGTAATTAGAATATTTAACAACTTAATCTAATAATTATTTAACAATATCTTAACTTTATGATAACAATACATTAATATTTTCCTTAGCCGGAGACAAATATTAAAACTATGTTAGCATTTTGTAATTAACTTTAGATCAAGTTTGGAGTTTAAAAATGGCAAAGGAAAGAATTTTAGTGGTCGATGACGAGGAAGATATCCTTGAACTGGTACGCTATAATCTGTCCCGCGAGGGGTATCAGGTAACCGGAAGCCTGACGGGTGAGGATGCCCTTCGCAAAGTGCGCTCAGATCCGTTTGATTTGATTGTGCTGGACCTGATGCTGCCCGGAATGGACGGCCTGGCATTCACCAAAACCGTAAAAAATGATTCCCGACTGCGCAGCATTCCGATCATCATGCTAACCGCCAAAGGTGAAGAAGCCGATATTGTCACCGGCCTGGAACTGGGCGCGGATGACTATATTACCAAACCTTTCAGCCCCAAAGTCATGATCGCCAGGGTGCGCACGGCACTCCGCCGCAATAAGGAAGAGCCGCAAGATGAGATGGCAATTGTGAAAATCCATGACCTGGAAATCAATCCCGGCCGGCGCAGCGTGCAAGTCCAAGGCGATTCTATCGATTTAACATATACCGAATTTCAGGTGCTATTGCTTCTGGCAAAACGACCCGGATGGGTGTTTACCCGCTCCCATATTGTGGATTCGATCCGCGGTAACGATTATCCGGTCACCGATCGCAGTGTGGATGTGCAGATTGTCGGACTGCGTAAAAAGCTCGGACCTTTTGGCAAGTATATCGAAACGGTCCGGGGGGTCGGCTACCGCTTCAGGGAGACTCCATGAAAAGACGCAAACCATTACTCTGGCGACTTTTCCCATCCTATCTACTGATCACCCTAATTTCTTTGCTGGCCGTTAGCTGGTATGCATCCGAGGCCATGCGCCAATTTTTCCTGGACCAGACCGCCACGGACCTCAAGGCCAGGGCCGCCCTCCTCGAGAAACAGATCACAGGGCTGCTTTCACCCATGCGCGCCGAAACCATCGATGCGATCTGCAAAGAAGCCGGCCGGCTTTCAGAAACGCGAATTACCGTTATCCTGCCCGACGGAACTGTGATCGGGGATTCCCGTGAAAAACCCCGCCTGATGGATAATCATGCCAGCCGGCCGGAAATCATCACCGCACTGGCCGGCCAGACCGGCAAATCCCTGCGCTATAGCAACACCCTTATGCAACGCATGCTTTATGTTGCAACACCCCTGGTTGACAATCAGCGTATCGTTGGAATTCTGCGGACTTCTTTACCGGCAACCCGGGTGGAAGCAGAAATCAAATCCATTCAATTGAAAATAGCACTGGGCGGATGCATCATTGCCTTGCTGGCGGCCGGTATCAGCTGGGTGATCTCTCGCCGTATTAGCCGCCCGATCGAGCAGATGAAAAAAAGTGCCGAGCAGTTTGCCGGCGGTGATTTAAACCACCGTCTGCTCCCCCCTGCCACCGAAGAAATGGCGGGCCTGGCCGATGCGATGAACCAGATGGCCGCCCAGCTTGACAATCGTATTGAAACAATCAGCCGCCAGCGCAATCAACTCGAAACCGTTCTGGGCAGCATGCTGGAAGGGGTGATTGCCATCGACACAGAAGAGCGTATCGTCAGTATCAACCGCGCCGCCGCGCAACTATTTGATATGGAACCGGCGAACTGCCAGAACAAGAGCATCCAGGAAGTTATTCGATCTCCGGCATTGCAGCAGTTCATCCGCAAAGCGCTTAGCAACAAAAATCCATCTGAAGAAGACATTACGGTATTTCAGAACGAAGAACGCGTCATCGATGTAAAAAGCTCCGCGCTTTTAGACGCAAATCGACACCAAATCGGCACACTGGTGGTATTCCACGATGTGACCCAGCTGAGGCGCCTGGAAGACATGCGGCGCGATTTTGTCGCCAACGTCTCGCATGAGATCAAAACCCCGCTGACAGCCATTAAGGGTTTTGTTGAGACTCTACAGCAGGGAAATGTCGAGAAGGCTAAAGAAAAGGAACGTTTCCTGGGTATTATACAAAAACACGTGGACCGCTTAAATGCCATCATCGAGGATTTACTCGCCCTGTCACGAATTGAACAGGAAAACGAGCGCAAAGAAATAAATTTTCAACAGGCAAAAATTGAAGATATTTTTCAGGCGGCCATTCAATTGTGCCGGGCCAAGGCCGAAGAAAAAAAGATCCGCATTGATTTTGATTGTGAAAAGGACGCCAGCGCCATATTTGATTCCACCCTAATTGAGCAAGCGGTGGTGAATCTGCTGGACAATGCCCTTAAATACAGCGAGCCGCAGAGTACCGTTCTACTGAAATCAGAACTACAAAATTCCGAAATGATTATCAGTGTTGAAGATCACGGCATCGGTATCGCTCAAAAACATTTGCCGCGGCTGTTTGAACGCTTCTATCGGGTGGATAAATCACGTAGTCGCAAGGAGGGCGGCACCGGCCTGGGCCTGGCCATCGTCAAACATATCGCCCATGCCCATGGCGGCCATGTTGCGGTAGAAAGCAAGATCGGTGAAGGTAGCCGCTTTAGTATACACCTGCCGCAAAATAAAAAATAAATGGGTGGTCACCACGGACAGAGCTTCGCTTTTTTCATTGATTTGCCTAATCCAACGTGTTATTTCCTCGCCAACCAAATAAACAACCATTTCAACATTTCGAATGGGTTCTTAGTAACGTTTGATAATCCTGCCCTTGTTTTACGGTAATCCCTTGATATTTAAAACAATACGATATCTACGAAAAGTCGATTGAATGGGTCCTGAATACTACGTACTGATTGTCGGTTATATCTTTGGGTTTTATATGGCCTGGAATATCGGGGCCAATGATGTGGCCAATTCGATGGCTTCGGCTGTAGGGGCCAAAGCGATCACCATCCGACAGGCCATATTTATTGCCGGCATTTTAAATGTTGTCGGGGCCACTTTTATCGGCTCACATGTTACCAAAACCATCCGCAAGGGGATTGTTTCCACCGATATTCTAGCCGACCCCCATCTGGCTCTGATTGGGGCTTTGGCAGCGCTGTTGGCGGCTGCCCTGTGGGTGTCTTTCGCTACCTGGAAATCACTTCCGGTATCGACGACCCATTCAATTGTGGGTGCCATGATCGGGTTTGGCATCATGGCCGGCGGATTTTCGGTGATTAACTGGGGCAAACTCGGCGCGGTGGTTTTGAGCTGGGTGATTTCTCCGGTATTTGCCATGGTTATCGGGTTTTTGATGTTTAAGACGATTGTTAAATTTATTTTAACCAAAGACGACCCGTTTTCCCAGGCGCTTAAGCTGGCGCCGTACTTCATCGGCATTGCCTTTTTTGTGATCATATTATCGTTTCTGTTTAAGACCCCGCTGGGTAAAAGCATGGCCATCGGAACACCTCTGGCGTTGTTATTAGCCGTCCTTTTCGCGATTGTACTGGGATTTTTGGCCGTCAAAATCTTGCGCAAGTTTATAAAAAAGACTAATCTAAGCGGGGAAGAAGAGGTCTTTCGAAAAATTCAGATCGGCACCTCCTGTTACGTGGCGCTGGCACAGGGCGCCAATGATGTGGCCAATGCCATCGGCCCGCTGGCGGTTATCTATTTTTTGGTCAAGACCGGCAGCGTAGGGGCTAAAGTCCCGGTCCCGATTTTTCTGCTTTTATTTGGCGGGATCGGCATTGCCTGCGGCATCGGTATGGCCGGCCACCGGGTCATGGAGACCATTGGAAAAAAAATCACCACCCTGACCAACACGCGCGGTTTTTCGGTGGATTTTGCTGCGGCAACCACGGTCATGGTCGCATCAAAAATGGGATTGCCGGTTTCAACCACTCATGCAGCCGTGGGCGGAGTTTTAGGGGTCGGACTGGCGCGGGGAATTGAAGCGGTTAATTTCAGAATTATCTTAAAAATTATCCTCTATTGGGTTTTAACGGTACCGGCGGCTGCCATAACCAGCATTGTCATCTTTAAGATCCTTCAGCTCTTTATCTAAAGGAGGGAATTATGCGGATACCATTTATTTCAATGTTTATCACATCACCCTTCGACGGTCTCCAGGAACATGCCGAAAAGGTCAAAGAGTGTGCCTGGGTTTTTCAAAGGGCTATTGAATGCATTATAGAAGAAAGATGCGAAGACTTCGAACATTTTAGAAAGGATATTGATAAGCTCGAGAGCGAAGCCGACGCCATCAAGCGCCGCATCCGCGGGCATCTGCCTAAAGGCACTCTGCTGGCGGTAGATAAATTTGAGGTGTTCCGGTATTTGAGTGAGCAGGACAAAGTCCTGGATGTGGTTGAAGAGGGCCTCGACTGGCTGTCTTTTAGGGCCGCTGCCGGTATTCCCGAAGTGCTTGAAAAAGATTTTATGTTACTGGTGGAAGCCGTAATGGACCCGATTGAACAATTGAGCAAAATGGTGGCCGAAGCCCGCAAGTATTTTGAAAGTTTTTCAGAGAAACAGCGAATTGTGGTTAAAGACATGATTCACACCTTGCGCCAATATGAGCATGAAGCCGATAAGCTGGAAGACGCCACAAAAGAAAAAATCTTTTATGCAATCGATGATGCCGTCGCCGTATTCCATTTGGTCCGATTAACGGAAATCATCGGCTCTATCGCCGACCACGCTGAAAATGCCGGCGACATGATGCGCGCCATGATTGCAAAATAAAACCATATCCATATTTTGCCTGAAATCCGATACCGAATTCATTGGCAGATTGGGTGAGACGACGGTCCGTCTAGTCAAAGCAGTCTTCTCGCATTCTTTTCTTTTCAATCCACCCTAAAAAACTATTCAAATTTTAACCTTCCGGTAACAGAAAACTAACTTTTCTTGTTCATTTTAGAATAGTGAAATTGAAGTAATCCTCTCAATTAATAATAACAAAATTTATTTTGCGGTCATTATTCTAATAAAATGAATACATTTCTTTCCGTGTTAGGTTCAGCCATGCTTGTAGTGGGGTTAATTATTTGCCAGTTGGGGCGGTTTAAAAAAAAACATCCAAACGCAGAATTGCTGGCCCACTTTTATCACATGATAACACCCAAAGCGTCAGGGATAGATTATAACCAGAAACGTTCGGTAGAATTGATTTCTACACAGTTTAGGGGAAAGCAGCCATGATATCAGAAATCGGTGTGCAAGTAGGAGCACCGGGTTTTGAGGATCCGGTTTTAGGACCCCAACAGACGTTTGGGGCCATTTTAGAAGCAATGGCTCGACCCGGTCAGCCCGTCAAAATCAAAAGTAATCTGTACATACCTAAAATTTTAAATCCTGCTTCTGCTGCCGTCTGTCTGACATTGCTAGACCATGAAACACCCCTCTGGACCGATCTGAGCTGGAATTCAGCTGCTATCAATTGGTTTCAATTTCATTGTGAATGCAGCGTGGTTACAGAGCCCTGCATGGCGCATTTTGCTCTGATCACCCAGCCGGCAAACATGCCGCCGCTGGATGATTTTAAGCTTGGAAATGAGGGGTATCCGATATCGGCAACTACGTTGATCGTTCAGGCCGAAAGGTTCAATGGCCACAATGGAAAAATCCTCAGTGGCCCTGGGATAAAAACAACCACCTATTTCGCTCCCGGGGGTATTTCAACGCAATTTTGGGAACAATGGCAGCGTCAAGCAGCTTTGTTTCCATTAGGAGTAGATGTCTTTTTTACATATAACAATATGTTGGCGGCTTTGCCGAGAACAACCCGGGTCAGTGATCCAAATTTGCAATTAGATAACTGAGGAAGCAATAAAAGAAGACGGAGTGACGGTTAAGTTAAGAGAAAAAAGGGCGATTCTGACTTGAACCGCCCTAAAATCGATAGGAATGTGTGCGCGTAAATGTAGCCTATCGATATTTTTTTATCATTTTGCACACGGTCAAAGTACAACGTATGCCGTCAACATTAGGATTTTATTTAAATCATATTAGAAATCAATGAATATGTAGCGGTTTCCGCAAATACAATCCCACTGATTTAGGCATCTCGCTGAAAAACCGACAACTTCAATTAGTAAGGGAATACTAGCAATGAATAAATCAAAGGTTTTGTTTATCTGTGTTCACAATTCCGGTAGAAGCCAGATGGCTGAAGCCTATTTAAAACAACTTGCAGGACATAAATACGATGTCGAAAGTGCCGGACTGGAACCGGCCAATGATATTAATCCTCTGGTTGTTGAAGTCATGAATGAGGAAGGCATCGATATCTCCGGTAATAAAATCCAAAATGTATTTGAACTATTTAAAACCGGGAAGTTATATGATCATGTGGTCACGGTTTGCGATGGTGCCACTGAAGCCAAATGCCCGGTGTTTGCAGGGATAACCAAAAGATGGAATTGGCCCTTCCCGGATCCGGCCGCGGTCGAGGGTACAAGTCAGGAAAAATTACAAAAGGTTCGTGAAATTCGCGATATGATTAAGACAAAGCTGATGGATACAATAAAAGTCGGGTTTGCTTAAAACTTTAACTGTGAGGGGATTTGCGAACTTTCGAATCGCTGGATTTTATAGATCCTGGTAGGCTTGCTGTTTTTTATCCATAGGATTTTCAATGGAAGATTCGCCATGGGTGATAAAATAGACACTTTCAGCGATATTTTGGATATGGTCCCCAATTCGCTCGCAGCATCTGGCCGTAAAAATCAAGCTGGTATATATATCCGTATTTTCAGAATCTACCTTCATGTAGGATCGTAATTGTGAAAGAAGATCGGTATAAACCTGGTTGATATCCTCATCTCGATGCCAGACGGCCATAGCCTTTTGAGCATCTGTTTCCTGATAGGCTCCGATTACATCTTTTAGCATATGGCTGGCCAATTCAGCCATCCGGATGATACGTCCAACCGGCTCCTCCAACGATACGTGATCGAGATCCATCACATTTTTAGCGATATTGGCGGCGTAGTCGGCAATGCGCTCAAGCTCAGCTGCTATTTTCAAGGCTGAGATGATATGACGCAGATCCGATCCCATCGGCTGGCGCATGGCCAGCATGCGAACCGTTAGACGGTCAACCGCATTTTGTAAATCGTTTACCTGTACGTCACCTGAAATGACATTAACCGCCAGCTGACTGTCTTTGGTAATGAGGGCCTTAATGGCCTTGGCGAGTTGTTCTTCAGCCACTTTACCCATCTCTGAAATTCTGCTGATCAGCAAATCCAGCTCCTGATCATAAGACCTTACGGTATGGCCTCTTGGCATCGGGACTCCTTTACTAAAAATATTACAATGACAAACGCCATGGCGATTGGCCGGTTTAAATTCGTATTATCCAAAACGCCCGGTGATATAGTCCTCGGTAAGCTGATGACTCGGGTTGGTAAAAATTTGTGCGGTGGGACCCACTTCTATGAGATCCCCTAAATGAAAATAAGCCGTACGTTGTGATACGCGTGATGCTTGCTGCATGGAATGGGTGACGATGACAATCGTATATTGTTCGCGCAGCTCATCGATTAGATCCTCGATGACAGCGGTAGCAATCGGATCCAGAGCCGAACAAGGTTCATCCATTAAAATCACTTCGGGATTCACCGCAATCGTGCGTGCAATACACAGGCGCTGCTGCTGTCCGCCCGACAGGCCGGTGCCGGGCTGATCGAGCCAATCTTTGACCTCATCCCATAAACCGGCTTTGATCAAAGATGTTTCAACGATTTCATCCAGTTCAGCTTTAGAGGAGGACAGTCCATGAATTCGAGGCCCATAGGCGATATTTTCATAGATGGATTTGGGGAAGGGATTCGGTTTTTGGAAGACCATGCCAACCTGGGCCCGTAAGGGGACGACATCAATGTTTTTACCGTAAATATCAACCCCATCCAGCGTTATTTCCCCGGCGATGCGGCAGCCGTCGATGGTGTCGTTCATGCGGTTGAGACAACGTATGAACGTGGATTTACCGCAACCGGAAGGCCCGATCATAGCAATGACCTCATTGCGGCCAATGTCCAAGGAGACATTTTTAATCGCCTGCTTATCACCATACCAGACATCGACCTTGCGGCAAGTCATGCGAGGATTGTCAACCGTGATTTCGCCAACCGTATCGCGGTTTTCGCGGCTGACGAGGATCCTGCCTTCATCAGTCTTGCTTTCCCGTACTGTCTTGCTTTCTTCCATATTTCCTATGAAACCGGCTTCATCCATTTCTCTTAGTGAAATCATAAGGCCACAAATTTTCACGCATTAGAAAAGCGCATCTTAGCGGTTAACATCAAGGTAGTAAAGTCTTTAATGCAATTAAATTCGATTATAAGATAATTTTGAAAAGGGGTGTAGACCGGAACGGATTCGTTCCGGTCTACCAATCTCTCTTAACCCACTCAACTACTTTAACGAGGTTAAAGATTTCAGCGAATGAGCGTTATCGGTGAATTCTGCGCGTTCTGCATCGGGCATAGGAATCAGACCCTTTTCGCTTAGATACCCTTCCGGTCCCCAGGCTTTATCACTGGTGAATTCAGCCAAATATTCTTTGACGCCTGGAATTACATTTACATGCGCTTTTTTTACGTAGAAAAAGAGCGGACGCGAAACCGGATATTTGCCATCGGCGATATTATCAAAGGTCGGCTGGACATTGTCGACATAAGATCCCTGCATCTTGTCCATGTTCTGATCCAAAAAGCTGAATCCGAAAATGCCGAGGGCATTCGGATTGGCTTCCAGTTTCTGGACGATCAGGTTGTCGTTCTCGCCGGCCTCGACGTAAGCACCGTCTTCGCGTATCGTGTGGCAGACCCTTTTATAGGCTTTTTTGTCTGTCTTTTTCATGGCCGCTATCCAGGCAAACTTTTTAGCACCACCTTCCATGGCCAATTCGACAAAGGCATCGCGGGTTCCGGAGGTTGGCGGCGGTCCTAAAACTTCAATAGACTTGGCCGGCAACGAAGAATTGACGTCCTTCCAGGTTTTGTAAGGATTGGGGATCAGTTTTTCCCCGCCGGCAGGGTCCGGAACATCTTTGGCCAGAGCCAAAAAGATATCTTTGCGGGAGAGCTTCATCGGAGCTGCTTTTTTCGAATTGGCCATAACAATACCGTCATAACCGATTTTGATCTCGACAATTTCTTTAACACCGTTAGACGTGCATTTATCGATTTCAGACTGTTTGATCCGACGAGAAGCATTGGTAATATCCGGATGTTCAACACCGACACCTGCGCAGAAAAGCTTGAGGCCGCCACCGGAACCGGTGGATTCAATTTTAGGTGTCTTGTAAGCAGTCGATTTTCCAAACTGCTCGGCCACAACTGTGGCAAACGGATAAACGGTGGATGAACCCACGATGCTGATGTAATCCCTCCCGGAAGCGGCGTGGGCCGGTCCAAAAAATGCTACCAGAAAAATGGCAGCGGTTACTAAAACAAGTAACTTTCTCATAATTGTTTCCTCCTTAGTGTAATGAAATTAAAAAAATAAAATGAAAAAAACTTTTTCACGTGTCCCAACGAGTGGGTATAATCTAATGATCGCTTGTTAAGATAATGTTAGAATCGTGTTGATATTTCATTCAGATTATCGACAACACAGACCATTTTTTATCATCGGTATCTTTGGCAATAATTACCAGCGTCTCTCATAGCGCTTTCTTAAGATCACCGCCGCTGCATTCATGGTGATCAAAAATGCCAGCAGGACCATAATTGCTGCTGAAGTTCGTTCCACAAAAGCCCGCTCGGGACTGTCGGCCCAAAGGTATATCTGAACCGGCAATGCAGTGGACGGATCCGTAAAGCCTGCTGGAATATCAACGATAAAGGCCACCATTCCAATCATCAGCAAGGGGGCCGTTTCACCCAGGGCCCGGGCCATTCCGATAATGGTTCCGGTCAGCATGCCGGGCAACGCCAGCGGCAGCACGTGATGGGAAACCATTTGCATTTTGGAAGCCCCCACGCCCAATGCGGCTTCGCGAATTGAAGGCGGCACCGCCGTCAATGCCGAGCGGCTGGCGATAATGATGACCGGCAGTGTCATTAAGGTCAGGACCAGTCCACCGACAACCGGAGCCGATCGCGGCAGCCCAAAAAAATTCAGAAACACCGCCAGGCCCAGCAGACCGAATACAATCGACGGCACTGCCGCCAGATTGTTAATGTTAACTTCAATTAAATCCGTCCATCGGTTTTTGGGGGCAAATTCTTCCAGATATACCGCAGCCGCCACACCGATCGGAAAAGAAAGCAGCAGCGTGATCACCAGGGTAAAAAAGGATCCGGCCACCGCCCCCCAGATTCCGGCCAGCTCCGGCTCGCGGGAATCTCCGCCGGTGAAAAAGGCGGTGTTAAATTTCTTTTTAATCTTGGCTTCAGCAGACAGCTGATCGATCCATGCCAGCTGCTTGTCTCCTAAACGGCGTTCACTTTCACCGACCTGTCGATCAAAATGCCCTTTGATCAGCATGTCCACATCATCGTCAGCCGGAACCCAGACCTTCGATGTTTGGCCAATAATATCCGGATGGGTTAACACCATGTCCCTTAATTGAAAGGATGCGCCGGAGCTGACGATACCATACAATTTTCGTTTTTCCTGTCTTCCCTTGGCGTCGGGGAACATTTCTCGCAAGGTCTTTTTCACCAGGCCTTGATAATCGGCCGTTGCCAGAGATTGTTCATCCAGGATTTCAGGATCAAAGAACACCTCCAGTTCAATGAAAGTCTGTTGAAAGGCCGTGTAGCCATTGCCGGCGATGCTGATAAATAAAAGAGATAAGAAGACTATGCTGGCAATAATGGCCAGTAATCCATAGAATCGGAACCGACGCTCGGCGCGGTAACGTTTACTCAGTCCCCGGTTGACGATTTCAAGGGTCCGTTCTTTTTTCATTCCTTTTGTCGATGAATCAGTTTGGAAATTATTCATATTGCTCTCGATATTTGCGAACCACATGCAAGGCGATGATATTCAATAACAATGTTACCAGAAACAACAGCAATCCCAGCGCGAACGCAGCCAGGGTCTTGGCGCTGTCGAATTCCTGGTCGCCAACCAATAAGGTCACAATTTGAACCGTAACCGTAGTCACGGTTTCCAATGGATTTAAGGTCAAGTTGGCCGCCAGTCCCGCGGCCATCACCACAATCATGGTTTCCCCGATGGCCCTTGAAACCGCCAGCAGAACACCGCCGACAATCCCGGGTAGCGCCGCCGGCAATATGACCTGTTTGATGGTTTCTGACTGGGTGGCCCCCAGGCTGTAAGCACCGTCCCGCAAAGCCTGGGGCACTGCATTGATAAAATCATCGGATAGAGATGATACAAAGGGAATGATCATGATCCCCATAACCAGGCCGGCTGCCAGTGCGCTTTCCGAAGAAACCCCTAGTCCCAGCAGATTGCCGGTATTACGGATAAATGGTGCCACGGTCAGGGCTGCAAAGAATCCGTAAACCACTGTAGGAATTCCCGCCAGGATTTCAATCAATGGTTTGGCCACTGCGCGAAATTTCTTGTTGGCATATTCAGACAGGTAAATCGCAGACATCAACCCGATGGGAACTGCCACACACATGGCAATTCCGGAAATCAGCATGGTACCGACAAAAACCGGAACCGCACCAAATGCGCCCGATGAACCGACCTGATCATCGCGAATGGCCATCTGGGGACTCCATTCCAGACCAAAAAGAAATTCCGTAATCGGCACAACTTGAAAAAAACGAATGGATTCATAAAGGACTGAAAGGACAATACCGATGGTGGTAAAGATGGCGATCGTCGAACAGATAATCAGGATATACTTTATAACCTGCTCGACCACATTGCGCGCCCGCAGTGTCGGTGTTATTTTGGCCCGCACAATCACAAGGCCCATGATCGCCAGTGAAATAACAATAACAGCCAGCGCCGCTTTGCTGGTTGCCTGTAAATTGAGGTAATGATCCGCAGCAGACTGCATGACAGGGTCGATCTCACCAGAAACAATATTTCCACTGACAAGATTTCTGATATCATTAACGACCAAATTCAGACGTGCTTCTGGAAGATTGCGTAAGGATTCCGGCAGATCCGCCACCACCAAATGGGTTATAATGGAAGATTCGAAGGCCAGCCAAAACCCGAATAATATCAGAGTCGGAATTCCACACCATAGGGCGGTAAGAGATCCGTAATAGGTGGGACGCGAATGTAGATTTTTGATGTTAGCGGCATCACCCGCTACAGAAAAAGCGCGTCGCCTACCGACGTAGTAACCCAGTACGGATAGTGCCAAGAGAACAACGAGTAATGTCGTGGGTGACATTTTGTTAAGATCTTCCTTGTATTTAAGTGGTTGGCCTTTAAAAACTGCTGATTGTTATCTTATAATCGCTATAAGTTATGGACGAATTGTTAGTACCAAATGATTATTCTGTTAGGTTTGTGTTAGAATCCTAACAAAAGCGCCGACATGATGAGAAACTCTCTTTATCAGTCCTTCAGATCATATCCCCCTAACATTATAAAACTGTTCAAAATAATTTCATATCCGATACCTGGCAAACTCGTTCATCTGAAAATGTCAGATGCCATTGAAAGCAAGGATGCCTTTCTGAATAGCATCGGCATTCGGAGCGATTGCGCGCTTTCCTCCGAGTTGGTCCAAGCAAAATTTAAGGCGGTTTCAAGATGCTGGATGTAATCAAGGCGTTTATCACAAGACACGCACATCGGATTGTTCTTGTCGTGATTTTTCAAATGACATCGCAGGCAGGGATTCGATTTCATTTCTTCACTCTCCTGAATTTAAAATACTAAAAAATGGATATTTCCGATAAACGCTGATTAGAAAAGCGATATTAGCGTCCAATTAGCGCATCGTTAAAATTTAATGAAACCTAAAATCAGCCGGAATTTTAATCCTTATTAAAGTGATAAATGCATCGCTGAAATAGGTGGCAGATGTCACGCTATCTTTAAAATGGGCAGTTTTAACGCAGACTTAATAGGATCTTTACGATGCGCTAACAAAACAAGACTAAGCTTTCCAGTTTAAAGCCCATGACCGTGGTTTTCTCAATCCGAATCGATAGGAAACAGCTTGAAATACCTTGTATCTTATGAAGACGATCGCGCCTTAGATCCAAAAGTTGTGGGGTATAAATTTTATAGCCTGGCAAAGGCGGCTCGCGCCGGGTTTGCCGTACCCAGCGCTGTTGCCATCAGCACCGCGGCCCATCAACATTACCTCAACCATGGATGCTGGCCTCAGGGCCTTGTGGATGAAGTTTTCAAAGCGGCCACAGATCTGGATTTGTCCAGAGGACTTTCCATCCGTTCATCGGCAACCCTGGAAGATCTGGAAAAGCAAAGCTTTGCCGGGCAATATCGGACATTTCTTCAGGTAATCGGGGAATCCGAATTAAAGCATAAAATTGAAGAATGCTGGAAAGGTGCCGATTCCCAAGCTGTAAAGAGCTATTTGAAAGCAAAACAGGTTTATCTGGCGGAAGAACAAGTCCCTCTGATGGCGGTCATCGTGCAAAAAATGGTTAACGCGGTGGCCGCCGGCATCGCCTTTGGCCGCAATCCCATGAATCCGGCCCGGGATGAAATTGTCATTGAAGCGGTCAAAGGATTAGCGGAAGCACTTGTCAGCGGTCATCTAACACCCTACCGCGCAATCATTGATGAACACAATTCGATCACCGTGACGCCCCCTTCGCGTGATCCATCCAAGCTGACCATCGGTGAAGAAGTGCTGATGACCCTGGTTCCATGGTCGGATATCGCCCATCTGATACGATCGCTGGAGACAGAAAGTGATCATACCCCCCTGGACATTGAATGGGCCATTGATGAAAACAAAAAAATCTGGCTGTTGCAAGCCCGCGCCATCACAACATTGGATCAACACAGCTGGCAAGTACCGTCGGGCGTCTGGACGCGGAAAATCGCAAATGATCTGTGGGCAGACCGCCTCACGCCGTTTCTGGCAGACGAACTGGTTCAAAGCGCGCATCGATTTGATCTTTCTCGAATTTTAAAAATCCTCGGCATTCCGGTCTCCCAACCGACTTTAGCGGTCATCAACGGTTACCTGTATGTAAACTGCGGCAGCATCGCGGATGTTTTGGCCTACATCCCATCGAAACTTCAGCTGCCGGATTTACAGTCATTGTTCCCGGCCAATTTTGCCTTTGAAGATGGACCTTCACCTTCGATTATCAAGCGAATTTTGGCAGCAGTTCGCAGCCCAACCCTCATATTTTTAGAGCCGGGTATCATGCCATTCTTTTGTATCTGGATTACACGCCGCAACCAAAAAAAGATCAATAAACGACTTGATCGCATTCAGCAGCAAAGCACCGCATCTGCAGAACAGGCATTTAAAAAACTGCACTTATCGCTGCAAGCCTTAAACCGCCTACAAATCAGCAACCAGTGGCCGTATTTTTTTGCCAACTATCTGACCTGGTTTTTACGCTGGTTAATGGTGGACCGCCTTGGATATTCGCACGAATATTTCCTCAAAATACTGAGCAAAAAAGGCCGCAACACCACCATCAAAGTCGAAAAACGGTTTCAACGCCTGGCAGACAAAATCGTCTCCGATGAAGATCTGCACGCTCAATTTTTAAACGTCCCTCCGCTAAAATCCTGGTCGGAATTGCCATCAAATTTTCGTGAAGACCTCGACGCATTTTTGGCCGAATTCGGCTGCCGCTCGCGCCATCGAACCCTTTATGTGAAGCGCTGGGCCGAGGCCCCCGAAGAAGTTTTGGGGATTCTTCAAGCGCTCGTCCGCCATCCGCAAAAGTCCAAAACGAACGGTATGCCCGGGACACCACAAATTCCAAAACCGACGCTACAAACCGGGTCCACGATGCCTCCTACCGCACAAAAAATCAAGCGCCCATTTCTGCTCGTACCCCTGATCAGATTAACTAGACAATTTTTGGACCTGCGAGAGGAACAGCGCTTTTTACTGGATAAGGTCCTGTACCAGATCAGATTGTCTTTGCTCGAATTGGGCCGAAATCGCGGGCTTGGAGAAAGGATCTTGTTTTTAAAAAAAGCTGAAATTCAACAGGTTGTTAATGGCCGCCTTGCTGAAAACAAAGCAAAAAAAATTGCCGCAGACCGCCATCAGCGGTTTATTGAGCCTTTTGATGTCAGTACATTTTACATTGACGGCCGACCTGAAAATGAATTTCAAATGGAGGGCAAGGTTTTCCGGGGAATTGGTACCAGTTCGGGCAAAGCTTCCGGACGCGCCCGGATTGTGGCGGACCCAACTCGTGTCCGCCTAAATTCAGATGAAATTTTAATTGCTGAAAATACAGACCCGGGTTGGACGCCGATTTTGAGCACCGTAAATGGCATGGTCATTGAGGAGGGCGGATTGCTCAACCACTGCTCCATTGTGGCCCGCGAACTGGGCATTCCTGCCGTTGTAGGCGTGCGCCAGGCCACTCGTATAATTCCCGAAGGTTCTAAGATCACCATTGACGGTGGGATGGGGTTGGTACGCATTGAGGATTAGTTATTGGTTATTTGTTATTCGTTATTAGTAGAACAAAGAAGAAAGAGGAGTCATATTACCTTTGACCAGTAACAAATAATATATAACGAATAACGACATAAAATTTTCTACGAAAATTTTATGTCTCGCCACGCTGACCGGGCCGCCCCCTCGACATCTTCCCAATTACCGCTTTCAATCCATTCGACAACGATGCGGGCTACGTCCGGATAGCGAATCGGTGCGACGGATGGGGCTGCCAAAAATTGCTCGACCGCACCATGATCTAGTTTTTTCATTATCATTCCCAGTTTCAACTCCGAAACCACAAAAGCGTTGGAGGCCTGCTCCATCTGTCCGGCCAGCGGTTTTATTAATAATTTTTTCCCCAGGTATAGCGCTTCGCTGAGCAATTCGAATCCGGCATTGCTGATAACGCCACTGCAGTTTTTCAAGTCCTTTAAAAAACCGTCTCGCGAAAAAGGACGCAAATGGATATTCGCATCATCATGTGCTGCGGTAACATTGCAATAGATGAAAAACTGATAGGCTTTAAATGTATTCAGCAAAGATTTAATATCATCAAGCAATTCAAAGGGTAGATAGACAAGTATTTTGTCCGGTTCTATCCTCACATCGTTTTTTAGATGCACCGGAATAATGGGCGGCAGAATAGGTTTTGTAAAATGATGCCAGTGAAGACCCACCGGATAATCTACAGGAGCAAAGTTTCTGACAACCCACATTGAAAACGGATCTGCTTTTTTAACCGGTATGTCATGCAGGAAGGCATACTGGTGCCCGACACCGATGGAAGGAATCTTGTGGCGGCCGGCAATTCGGGCCGCTACCGGCTCAAAATCCGTGACGACCAGATCATAGCCAGAGGCATCGTAAGACAAAATATCGCGGTAAAACTGAAATAAATTTAGCTGTAGCGCCGTGCGCATAATTCGCACTTTGCCGCGCCGACTAACAAAAGTGAGCCCTCGGAACGTATCGTAGGGCTCGAATATCTCCATTTCCCATAATAGCGCAGGATCGCGTCCGCTCAAAATAACGTGGACCGCATGACCCAGTTTTTTTAGATGACGAATTACCTCTCGGCAACGACTGATATGTCCGTTGCCCGTGGCCTGCACGCCATATAAAATCTTCATTCAGTTTATCCTTCCAGACAGTTATCCCAAAACCA
>JASFIU010000039.1:0-17578 GCA_050122495.1 Desulfobacterales bacterium
GGTTTTGTGCCCGGCAATTTTTTTTGCTTTCGGATTGACCAGAAATATGTTGCCGTCGTACCCTCCGCTGACGGTATTCGACATGAGCATATGTCCCCATTTACCCATCTGCCCCGATGCGCCGATAAATGCGATGGATTTGGGATAAAAAATGGCCCCAATGGCATCGGGTGCGACCGGGGGCGGCAACTGCCGAACAACCTGTTCTTCTCCGGGAACCACCAATGCGTCCACCGCCCAGAGGCGACCGTCCGATGAAGCCAGCAGCGGGTTGATATCGATCTCAAGTATTTGGGGAAGCTCAACACCGATGCGTGAAAGCCCGGTGAGTGTTTGAATGATTTGTCGGCGGTTAACGGCGGCTTCGCCCCGATAGTTCCCCAGCAGAGCCGCTGCTTTGATTTCCGTCAGCATATCTGCTGCATCGCTTTCGGTGATGGGCGCCAATCGAAAAGTCACATCTGCTAGAGCTTCGGTGAAAACGCCTCCGATGCCGAACATAATTACGGGTCCGAATTGAGGGTCGCGAAACAGCCCTGCCACCAGTTCTCTTTTTCCCCGGATTTGCGGCTGAACCAAAAAGCCGTCCAGATCATCTCCGGCTGCTGTAACGATGGCATTTATCGCATTTTGAATATCCTGGGAATTGCCAAGGTTTAAATGGACCAGCCCGCGCTCCGTTTTGTGGGCCAGTGTGGGACCCAAGCCCTTAATCACCACCGGATAGCCCAGATCTTCGGCCGCAGTGATCGCCGCGTTATAATCCGCCACCACCGCTTCCGCCACGACCGGCACGCCAAACTCTTTAAGCAGCACTTTGGCTTCGGCTTCATTTATCCCCGGGTTGGTCATATTTTTAATATCCGCCAGTAATGCCTGGATCGTCATTTGGAATCCTCACTTCGTGGTGTTGATTAATAGGCGCTATGGATTACGTCGTTGAGCGGCGGGCAACACGTTCTAAAGCCCGACAACCAGTTAGAAGTAGTTTTAAAACCTCAGATCAGGTTCAAGGGTAAGGCGCAGGCCGAGCGATAACGCGCAGCATACATAGGTATGTGAGCATTTATCGGAGGTCTGCAACGCAGCCATTGGGCCTTAGATGGGGTTTTAAAACCACTTCTACCATATACGCGTTAAAGCCATGCGGTCAAGTATTATGGAGCGTTGACAACAAACACCGATACCGATAAAATTAAATCTTTCGCTAAAATAGAAAAATGGATTATGGTTAACCGGATCAATCGGCTCCATGGGAGGCAAATCTGTGTTCCGGAGCCTAAAATTCGGGCAAAATAGGCCGGAGATATATGTCGCTTACAGGTACGTTTGAAACATTTAAACTGAACAGTATTTTTCAACTCTTGAATGACGATCAAAAGACCGGTATCCTCAAGGTCAGAAATGAAGATAAGGAAATCAGGATTTATCTCAAAGATGGAGAAATTATCTATGCGGCCGGATCACATAAAAGGGACCGCCTGGGATATTTTCTGAAAAGGAATGGCCTTGTTTCAAAGCATCTGCTCAAGGTGTCTTTAAAGCAAGGGAGAGCCGAAAAAAAGGCCCTGGGAAAAGTCCTCATCGAAAAGGGTGTTCTCACGCCTGAAAGACTGCAAAAATTTCTTCACCTGCAAATCGAGCACCTGATTTTTAATTTATTTTTGTGGCATCGGGGCGAATTTGAATATAACGATACCGAGCTCGACCTGGTGGGCATGGTTGTCACCAAAATCAATATTGTGAGCTTGCTCCTTCAGGCCTCCCGCCGTATCGACGAAATATCTCTCTTAAGAAGACATTTTCCGAATGATTTGCAGATCTTTCGGGCCACCGGTAATGCCAGCAACAAAAATGAAATCACGTTAAATTCTGCCGAGTTGAAGATTCTGGAATTGGTCGACGGTCAACGCTCACTCAAACAGATCATCCGGGATGGTCGGCTGGACGAGTACGCTGCTTACAGAATTCTTTATTCGTTGTTGTCCTCCGGACTGATCGAATCCATCGAACCGCAATCAACATAAAGAGGAGTCAGGCATGCGAGTCGGAATCGGGTATGATATTCACCGGTTGGTGAAGGGACGTCCGCTGATATTAGGCGGGGTTTCGATAACCCATGTCAAAGGCTTGCTGGGCCACTCCGATGCGGACGTTCTGGTGCATGCGATCTGCGATGCGCTGCTGGGGGCGGCCGGTCTGGGGGATATCGGACATCATTTTCCGGATACAGACCCTCAATATAAAGATATATCCAGTTTAAAACTGCTATCCCAAACCTGTCAGAAGCTGGTTGAAAAAGGATTTCGCATCATTAATCTGGATTCAATCATATTTGCCGAGGAACCCAAATTGGAATCCTATCGATCTGAAATGAAAAAAACCCTTGCCAAAGAAATGAATATCCCACCGAATGAAGTCAATATTAAAGCAACAACCACTGAGGGTTTGGGTGTCATCGGAAAAGGGCAGGGGATCGGTGCGATGTGCATTGCCCTGATCGAGGAAGACAGGCAATGATGATTGCCAATACCCGCAAACTGGCTCCATCCTTTCATGTGATATAGATATTATGAGGCAGAATGACTTCTTTCAAGCTCGTTTCCACTTTTGAACCCACAGGCGACCAGCCTCAGGCGATCGAGGCGCTCACCCGAAATATACGCAATGGGCATCGACACAACGTTTTACTGGGGGTAACCGGATCGGGCAAAACATTTACAATGGCCCATGTTATTGCCCGGGTCGACAAGCCGACGCTGGTGCTGGCGCCCAACAAAACCCTGGCCGCGCAACTTTATAACGAGTTTAGGCAGTTATTCCCCGAAAATGCGGTTGAATATTTCGTAAGCTACTATGATTATTATCAACCCGAAGCCTATATTCCCTCCACGGACACCTATATCCAAAAAGATTCATCCATTAATGACATGATCGACAAACTGCGCCATTCGGCTACCCGTTCGGTCCTGTCGCGCCGAGATATTGTGGTTGTTGCCAGTGTTTCGTGTATTTTTGGCCTCGGAGCACCGGAGGACTATCTATCTCTGCGGGTGGACCTTGCAGTTGATATGGAGATCGCTCGGGACAAACTCCTCTTCGATCTGATTTCAATGCACTATGAGCGTAATGATGTTGACTTTTTCCGGGGTGTATTTCGGGTGCGAGGCGACCGCGTGGAAATTTTTCCGGCCTATGAAGAAGATCAGGCAATTCGGATTGATTTTTTCGGGGACCAGATTGAAAGCATTGCTTTATTTGACGCCCTTAGAGGCAAAGTGCGCAAGCGCCTGAAACGCGTTACCATTTTCCCGGCGAGTCATTATGTCACATCCCGGGTCACCCGCAAAAAAGCCATCGAAACCATTGTCGGGGAATTGAAGGGGCGCATCGATTATTTTCGAAATGAAAACAAATTGATCGAAGCCCAGCGCATCGAAGAGCGAACCCAGTTTGATCTGGAAATGATGCAGGAACTCGGTTACTGTCACGGCATCGAAAACTATTCAAGGCATCTGACCGGAAGAAAACCCGGCGAACCGCCTCCGACGCTCTTGAGTTATTTTCCGAAGGACTATCTGATGATCATTGACGAAAGTCACATTGCCGTTCCCCAGCTTCGCGGTATGTATCGCGGTGATCGGTCTCGTAAAGAAACCCTTGTCGAATTCGGGTTCCGGCTGCCTTCGGCATTGGATAATCGACCGCTCCAATTCGAAGAATGCCGGGAGCGCATATCACAGGTGGTTTATGTGTCCGCCACCCCGGCAGATTACGAGCTTTCAAAAACCAAAGATTCTCTTGTTGAACTCATTGTCCGTCCGACCGGATTAATTGACCCGCAGGTGGAAGTGCGCGGTGCTGAAAATCAGGTGGATAATCTTTATGAAGAAATTTTAAGGCGCCAAAAACGCAACGAGCGGGTTCTGGTGACCACTTTGACCAAACGGATGGCCGAAGACCTTACCGAATATTATTCAGATTTGGGCATTAAAGTCCGTTATTTGCACTCAGATATTAACACCCTCGAACGCATGGATATTATTCGAGATCTGCGAATGGGAAAATTTGATGTGCTGGTCGGTATCAATCTGCTGCGGGAAGGCTTGGATATTCCGGAAGTATCGCTGGTGGCCATCCTCGATGCCGATAAAGAAGGTTTTTTGCGTTCGACGCGATCGCTTATTCAAACTTTTGGACGGGCTGCCCGAAACGCTCAGGGAACGGTCTTGTTGTATGCCGACACCGTCACGCGTTCAATGCATCAGGCTATGGACGAAACCCGGCGACGCCGTAAAATACAAGATGCTTATAATCAGCAACATCATATTACACCGCAAACCATTCGCAAGGAAGTAACCCAGATTTTTGATTTTGGAAAAGAAATCGAGGCTGTGCCTGAAAATGAAGTCGCTGAAAGTTTTGCCGAGTATAAATCGCTCGATGATATCGATTCGATCATCAAATCTCTGGAAAGCGAAATGCAGGCTGCGGTCAAGTCGCTTGAGTTCGAGCGCGCCGCCGAGTTGCGAGATCAAATCCAGGATCTGAAGAAGCTGATTGTTTTCGAAGCATAAACAAAAACAAATGAGCTAAAATTAAAAAGAGGATCAATCCATTTTAATTTTATTACTCACGCAAAGCCGCAAAGTCGCTAAGATTAAGAATTTAAATAAAAAACCCTTGGCGTCTTTGCGTCTTTGCGTGAGGCAAAACGCTTTCGCTCACTTTAGTCATTCTATTCAGATATGAAAGAATTAACCGACCATAACCAGCAGAGCCCGAATATTTCGGAAAAACTCTCCCGCACGGCCCACGAACCCGGCGTGTATCTATTGAAAGATGCAGACGGGCTGATTATTTACATCGGCAAGGCGCGCGACTTGAGAAAACGCCTGGCAGCCTATTTTAAAAACAGCAGCCACACGGATATGAAGACCGGTGTGCTGGTCAAGAAAATTGGGGATTTTGATACGATTATTACCGGCAATGAAAAAGAAGCGCTTATACTGGAGTCCAACCTGATCAAGCGCCACCGACCCCGTTACAATGTTGTTTTAAAGGATGACAAACGCTACCCGTCGTTACGGTTGGACCCTGAAGATGAGTATCCCAGTTTTTCAATCGTGCGCAAGATCGGAGAAGATGACGCAATTTATTTTGGTCCGTTTGCCTCAGCCTATGCGGTCCGCGAAACCCTTAAAACCATTAACAAAACTTTTAAACTGCGGAAGTGCCGTGCCAAGGATTTTAAAACACGGACGCGTCCATGCCTACATTGCCAGATGGAAGGGTGCCTGGCACCTTGTTGCCTGGATGTTGACCCAAGGGTGTATCAGGAGCACGTCAATGAGGCCATTATGTTCCTTAAAGGGCGTAATAATGATCTGATCGCAAAAATTAAAAAACAAATGAATGCGGCCGCGAGTGATCAGGAATTTGAAAAAGCCGCCAGGCTCAGGGACAAAATGTTTTCACTGCAAAGAACCATCGAAAAGCAAATTGCGGTTACCACCGATTTTCAAGACCGGGATGTTTTTGCGATGGTCAGGTCAGAAGGGTATGCCTGGGTTACCGTTTTGAACGTCATGGGCGGCTTTCTCAGGGGCACGCGGCACTTCAGCTTTGAAGAAACCATGTCAACCGACCAAGAAGCTCTTGGCGCCATTATCCGGCAATATTACGAAAAAACGACTTTTCTTCCCAAAGAGCTTTTGGTTTCAATGGAGATGGAAGATGCCCGACTGATCGAAGCCTGGTTTAAAACGGTTAAACAAACAAAAGTGAAAATCCTGAATCCCAAAAGAGGGGAAAAAGCAAAGTTAATGCAGATGGCAATCCATAATGCCGAAAACGAACTTCAGGATTGGATCGCCGCTCAGACCGCAGAAATGGAGCTGTTATCGAGACTTCAAAAAAAGCTTAAATTGTCCAGACTGCCCGAGCGAATTGAATGTTTTGATAACTCCAATATATCGGGAGCAGAACCCGTAGCCAGTATGGTCGTGTTTGAAAAAGGCAAGGTCAATAAATCCGCTTACCGCAAGTTTAAAATCAAAGCCGTAAACGCACAGGATGACTATGCCTATATGTCTGAAGTGTTGACGCGGCGGCTCGGGAAATTAAATTCGCAGCGGGCGCACGAGTCGATTCCGGATCTTTTGATGGTTGATGGCGGCAAAGGCCAGTTAAACATTGCGTTAGCCGTAATCAAGGAGCTGGGACTTGACGGCCGGTTTGAGCTTATCGCGATCGCCAAAAAAGATGAAAAAAAAGGTGAGATTCAGGATAAGATATTTAAGCCGCGCAGAACCAACCCTGTTGTTTTTGGCAAAGACAGGGATTTGCTTCTTTTTCTGCAGCGGATCAGAGACGAAGCGCATCGATTTGCGATTCGCTTTCACCGAAAACGCCGCACAAAAACGGCATTGCAGTCAGAACTGGATGCCATCCCGGGTGTCGGCCAAAAAAGAAAAGCCATTCTGCTGAAACACTTCAAAAGTATGAAAAAAATCCGGGAAGCAAACATTGATGAGCTTAATGCGCTACCCGGAATCAGTCTTTCGACGGCTGAAGCCGTATACAATTATTTTAATTCAAAATAATTGTAGGTGTCAGGTGTCAGTGTTCAGGTGTCAGCACTTCCAAATCCTGACACCTGACACCCGAAACCTGAAACCATGTAAAAGTTAGTAATCCAGCTTTTTAAGAACCTCCTTTAATTCCTCGACTGCAGCCGCAGATTTTTGTAAAGCGGCATTTTCTTCTTTAGTTAAGGTAATCTCAATGATTTCTTCGGCGCCGCCGCGGCCCAACTTCACCGGGACACCCATGAATAAATCGTTTATCCCGTACTGGCCTTCAAGATATACCGCACAGGGCAGGATTTTCTTTTTGTCCTTTAGAATCGATTCCGCCATCTCAACCGCGGCGGAAGCCGGGGCATAATAGGCGCTGCCGGTTTTCAACAAACTCACAATTTCAGCTCCGCCATTGCGGGTGCGGTCGACGAGCGCATCAACACGATCTTCAGAAAGCAGTTCGGTTATGGGTATTCCGGCAACGGTGGAATAGCGCGGTAAAGGAACCATCGTGTCACCATGCCCGCCGAGGACAAAAGCATGGGTATTTTCCACCGAAACATTCAATTCCATTGAGATAAACGCTCGAAATCTTGCCGAGTCCAAAACTCCCGCCATACCGATTACCCGTTCCCGGGGAAAGGCGCTGGCTTCATAGGCAACATGGCACATGGCATCCAGGGGATTACTGACAATAATCAGGATCGAATTGGGTGATAAGGGCCTAATTTGTTGGGTCACCGCTTTTACGATACCGGCATTGGTGCTGATGAGATCGTCGCGGCTCATTCCCGGTTTGCGGGGGATGCCCGCTGTAATAATGACAATATCGGAGTCCGCTGAAGCATCGTAAGCATTAGCGCCGGTGAGATGGGCGTCATGTTTTTCAATTGGCGCTGCTTCGGCCAGGTCCAGAGCCTTGCCCTGGGGAACGCCTTCTATGATGTCGATTAAAACGACATCGCATAATTCTTTTTCTGCCAAACGCTGTGCTGCGGTGGCACCGACATTTCCGGCTCCAATAACGGTTACTTTTTGGTTCATGAGTCACTCCTTCCATCTTGCGGGTTAAAGGGTATATAATTCTATACGAAACGATGATCCATAAAAAGGTTATTTTTCGGTATTGGAGTTCTGGAGTGCTGAAATTGAAACCTTTCGGGTTTCGCGTTGCGGGCCATTATTTTGCAAGCTGAACTCTGCTGTGCATTACCCGAAACTCGTAACGCGTAACACGCAACGACGGAATGAACCCTTTACTCCAATACTCCATTGCTGCAAAGTTAATTGAAATTGAAAACCTTAACCAGGGCACCCTTTTGTTGGATTATAGATCCAAAATTATCTAACACTTTGATTGTCAAAAGAATTTATATCGTTCTCATATATTGACAGGAAGTACAAAAATAGGATAAATTATAATTACTTCAAGAATTTTTGGGCTTTTTTTGGATTGACAAAATATAGCCTTTGCTGACAAAAGAGTATGGTTTCGGCTCAAACCCAATCCTTAGCTTGATATGAGTAACCAGCTAATTATTAAAGAAAATGTGCCTCTGATCCGATAGTAGCATCGTAGACCTTTATAACGCTAAGGCTTTAACTTTATGGCTATCGTTAATCTAAAAAAAAGACAAATTGAATGCAAGATCGTCTATTACGGACCGGGGCGTTGTGGTAAAACAACAAATTTGGAGTATATCCATAAGAGTTTTAAAAATCAAGTAATGGGGGAGATGGTCTCCATTAATACGGACGGGGACCGAACCCTTTTTTTTGATTTCCTTCCTCTGGACCTGGGCAAGGTGAAAGGCTGCGATCTTCGCGTTCAGTTATACACGGTTCCCGGACAGGTCCGCTATAGTTCCACCCGGAAATTGGTCTTAAGAGGCGCCGATGGCGTCATATTCGTTGCTGATTCGCTGGAAGTCAGGCGCGAAAAGAATTTGCTTGCCCTAAAAGATTTGCAGCAAAACCTCAAAGATTACGGTCTCAGTATCTTCAAAGTACCGCTGGTGATGCAGTTTAACAAAAGGGATCTTGATGGAGGCAGCATTCCCATCATGTCGCTCAAACAAATGCAGCACGATCTTAATCGACAATTAAAAGTTCCGGTTTTTGCCGGAGCTGCGTTAAAAGGGGGCGGGGTCGGCAAGACCCTGCACGCCTGCCTGAAGCTTGTCATGCAGGAGATTCAGAATGAGCTCAGCTAGGCCAGAAATCCATTCAAAGTATGCGCCAGTATGGCTGAAATCAGCTGAAATGCCTGCATTCATGGTTCCAGCGGGTTCCTGCAGGTATAATAAGTAAGTGCTTAATATAACTGGGGAAAAGCTCTTTTTTTTGCTCCCGATCACATTTTTTATTATTAAATGGCAATGTTTTCATGTTACAATTGGTTTGGCGTGTAAATTTTCATATGTCAGACCTGATTTATAAATATAGCCTGAATTTATGAATACCAATAGCGATTTATCCGGAAGCCTGACCTTTCTTAATTTAGGCGAGTTACTCAATCTGCTCGGCACCAACGGCAGCACAGGTATACTGCGCATTATCAGCAGCTACGGATCGGAGCCGGGCAGTGTGTATCTGGAAAAAGGAAACCCGATAAACGCTTCCAACGGCTCGTTGTCCGGATTGGATGCTGTTTTTGCATTATTTGGCTGGACCGAAGGCGAATTTGAATTTATACAGGGAAATGTTACCTGTGAGAAGACCATCACCAAGAGCCGGATGGAAATCATTCTAGATGGCCTGCGGTTGTTGGATGAGGGCAAAATCAAAAAGCTGGGACCGTCCACGGCAAAACAAACCCAGCCCGATTCCCCCGCCGTATCCGGAAAACTTCCGTTAATTAAGGGCCCTTTGGTCGATTATTCATATATTGTCGACGAAGAGGGGTTTTATGACGGTGACGAAATTGTGCAAGAAGGTAATCACGGGGATTGGATCTGGGTCATTTTGGAAGGTACCGCCGAGATTATCAAGGAGGCCGAGAGCGGCCCGATCCAACTGTTGCGAATAGGTGATGGTGCTTTTTTAGGCAGTGTTGCCGCCCTGATTTCCGGTGGCAGAGTCCGCACCGCCACCGTCAAAGCCGTGGGCAATATACAACTGGGGATGCTGGATTCGCAGCTGCTTGCCAATGAGCTGGCCAATGTGTCCGTTGATTTTAGAAACTTGTTGATCAGCATTGATTCAAGATTACGGCAAGTTATTGAAACGGCAGTCAAAATTAAAGATAACAACCATAATTTCGGGGAAATTATCCAAGGCAAAAAACAGCTGATAAAGCAAGGCCAGAAGGAAGAGCGCTTATTCACAATAAAGAATGGAGAGGCGGTTATCGCACGTCAAACCCCAAAGGGTTATATTCCGCTGGCACGACTTGGAAAGGGTGATTTTTTCGGACGGATCCCGTTTCTGGACGTAGGGCATGAACCTTATTCCGCGTCGGTTTTTTCATCGCAAGATCTAAAATTAGCGGCGGTTGACTCTGGAAAATTGCGATCTGAACATGAGGGACTATCGTCCACGATTAAAAACATCATTGAACATCTGTCGACCTCCGTTTCCGTGAGCACCCGGGTGACCTGTGATTATCAGTAGAAAAAGGCATAAAAAAATACCAACTTCTAAAGAAATTGCGTGAGGAAATGGCCACTCAAGAAAAAAGAAAACACGCTCGCTTTGATTCGCTGAACCTTTCATACGTGTGTCTCGATGAAAATAACCAGATTATCAAACAGGGGATGGGACGGACGCTTAACCTATCCGAATCCGGTATCCTGCTGGAAACCCATTTTCCGATCGACAAAAACCATACCGTTACCCTGACTCTGGGATTGGGGGAGGATCTGGTCGATATCAAGGGACGACCGGTACATATACGCACAAACACGGGGGGCAAATACGAAGTGGGCATCGAGTTTACGAAACCCGACCCAAAAGCCTGCCAATCGCTTAAAAAGTTTGTTGATGCGTTCCAAAATCAAACTGAAGAAGACGAATGATCTGAGCTAATTTAAGACTTTTTTATTTCAACTTTCCACCTACCACTTGACCTTCATCCAATAATATCCCATATAAATACGTCTCCATTGAATTTTTTAAATTTGCGGTTGGAATTTTCCCGTTTCCGTTCGCGTTTGTATATATTACTATTAATTTCGGACATTTATAATAATATTCCACCAATGAAAGGAGCGCAAGGATGAAAAAACCCGTCAGTGAAACGGATTTTCCGGAACTGAAACTTTTAAAACGTGGGAAGGTTCGAGATATCTATGATCTCGATGAATATCTTCTAATGGTAGTCAGCGACCGGATTTCGGCATTCGATGTGGTGATGCCGGAACCCATCCCGGATAAAGGCATCATTCTAACCCAGATTTCATTGTTCTGGTTCAATATTGTTGAGTCGTTGATTCAAAATCATGTTGTTGCCAGTGATGTGGATCAATTCCCGGAAGTCTGCCGGCAATATGCAGACGTCCTGCGGGGTCGCAGCATGCTGGTAAAAAAGGCCCAGCCACTGCCGGTGGAATGTATTGTCAGGGGCTATATTTCAGGATCCGGCTGGAAAGAATATACCCAAAAGAGCAGCGTCTGCGGAATCCAGTTACCCGAAGGATTGCAGGAATCACAGAAGTTACCGGACCCTATTTTTACACCGTCGACAAAAGCCGAACACGGGGAGCACGATATCAATATCGATTTCGAGGAAGCCGCCGGGCTTGTCGGCCAGGCAAGGGCGGAAAATCTCCGGCAGCTCAGTATTGAAATTTACAAAAAAGGGGTCGAACTGGCCGACCAAAAGGGTATTATTATTGCTGACACCAAATTTGAATTCGGCCTGATCGGGGATGATCTTATCCTGATCGATGAAGTTCTAACACCAGACTCATCAAGGTTTTGGCCCAAGGAAACTTACAGCCCGGGTGGACCCCAGAAGAGCTATGATAAACAATACCTGCGGGATTACCTAAATTCGCTGGATTGGAACAAAAAGGCCCCCGGACCTCATCTACCCGAAGATGTCATTTCCGATACGCGCAAAAAATACCTGGAGGCCTTAACGCAACTAACCGGCAGCAGCCATGGACTCTAGGTCTTCCGACAGCCAACACGTTTTCAGGGGCGTGCCGCTAGATCCGGCGGTTCCGTTACAGACCGTCATGCTGGCCGACGTCGATTCGGGCGATACCACTTTTCGGATTACCACCCGGACCGAATTGGATGATTTAGGCCTAACCATTCAAAAACTGGGTTTGATGCACGCCCCGGTGCTGAAACACAATCCGCCCGGGTATATCATCGTCTGCGGATTTCGCCGGATTGCTGCCTGCCGGAATTTAGCCTGGGCCCGCATTCCTGCCAGAGTTTTAAGTAAAAACTTTGACTTTTTCGAAATGGCCCGGCTGGCGGTTGCCGATAATGCCTTTCAAAGACCACTCAATCTGATTGAGACATCCCGAGCGCTGAAATTGCTGACGGGCGTTGACACCGAAAAGGAGGTCTTTGTGACAGCGGCTGCAGAATTAGGTTTGCCGCTCAGCCCTGCGATTGTCACGAAGTTAAAAAAAATTTGTGGCCTGTCCCAACCGCTTCAGAAGGGCATCCTGGAGAACCGCATTGATCTGTCCATGGCGCTGGAACTCGATCGATTTGATCCTGCGGATGGCCAAGCTCTTCTTGAGCTCTTTGATCACCTTAAATTGGGGTTAAATAGACGGCGAGAACTGCTTTTGCTGCTGGAAGAAATTTCACGGCGTGAAGGGATTTCAATTCAGCAGCTGGTGACGGAAAAACCATTAAGTCATATTATCGAAAATACGGAGATCGACCGGGCGATTAAAAGGAGGAAAGTACGAACCTACCTTCGGCGACGGAGATTTCCGATGATTTCAGAGGCCGAAACGCGTTACGAGGCCTTTGTCAAACAGCTCAAGCTGGGTCCAAATATTAATTTGACGCCACCAAAAGATTTTGAAGGGATGACCTATTCGTTGACCATTCGGTTTGAAAATCAGAACGAGTTGAGAAATTTGAAAGAAAAGCTTGAAACAATAATTCATCATCCCGGACTTGGTAAAATCCTCGACTGATCAAATTAGCTCGCTTCGCTCACAATTGGAATGATGGAACATTGGAATGATGGAATATTGGGTACATTCGTGTTCCAGCTGTTTGAAAAATGATACGGTTCATGGGACCTGTCAGCCATTGCCCGTGATACCCTCTCATTAATTTGACCATTATTCCAGGATTCCAACATTCCATCATTCCATGTAGGCGGCATAAAACCAGTTTTGTTAAAAGCTGTATGATTTCAATATAATATAGAAATTCCGAGACCTTTTAATGCGGATATCAAAGCTTTTCATCGATAAACAGGTTGCCGATCACCCAACGACCCGATCCATTCAAGCACGACTGAAGTTGCCCTCTGAAACGGTTCAAAATTCCCGGCAGGTCTACGCGGCGATCTCCGAAGCGGCCGATCCGGTGCAGAAAGGAAAGGAAGTTTTATTTCTGACCCGCAACAAAGGCGCTTTTTTAAAAAAGTGTCCGGGGACAAGTCATTATACTTGCTGCGATTATCAAATACTGCACATCGGAACCTTTTGCTATATGGAATGCACCTATTGTGTGCTGCAGACATATTTCCATCCGCCCATTCTACAGTATTTTGTAAACCACAAGGATTTAATGGCGGAACTGGATTCGGTTTTGTCGCAGAAAAAGATACTTCGAATCGGCACGGGCGAATTTACCGATAGTTTGATATGGGAGTTGTGGACCGATACGTCCAATTTGCTGGTGCAACGCTTTGCAAACCAAAACCATGCCGTCCTCGAACTAAAAACAAAAACGACCGCCATTGAGCAATTAGAAAACCTCACCCACAACCGCAAGACGATTGTGGCCTGGTCCTTGAATACCCAGCACATCATCAGCACCGAAGAGCGCGCAACGGCCAGCCTTTCTGCCAGATTCAAAGCCGCGGCCAGATGCGAATCCTGGGGATATCCGCTGGCCTTCCATTTCGATCCCCTGATCATTTACGACGGCTGGGAAGAAGATTATACCGGGGTCATTGAAGATCTGTTTTCGGTCGTATCGGCGGACAACATTGTGTGGATCAGCCTGGGAACCCTGCGGTTTCCACCTTCGGTAAAATCGGTAATTCAGAACCGGTTTCCGGATTCCAAAATTGTGTACGAAGAATTCATTACCGGACCGGATGGCAAAATGCGCTATTTTAAGCCTCTGCGAATTGGCATCTACCGGAAAATTATCGCCTGCATCCGAGAACATGCGCCGGATGCCACGGTTTACCTGTGTATGGAAAATGATGAAATCTGGAGAAAATCATTGGGCTTTATCCCTGCAGATTTAGGGGGATTGCCGCATATGCTTGATCAAAGCGCTGTCAAACACTGTCTGCTTGATCAAAGTGTTCGTTGTTAGTTGTCCGTTGAATGTGGCTTTGCTTTTATGGAAAAATGCAACGGACCAAAAACAACGGACAACAGACCAGATGCATATACGTATGAAACAACTTATCGCGTTGACATTCGTTTTCTTAATATTTTTACTGTTCCAGCAGACAAGTTCAGCCGATACCTGGCATGCGGTAAAGTGGGTTGTGGATGGAGATACGGTGGTGCTCAAAGACGGCCGCAAGGTGCGTTATATCGGTATCAATGCCCCTGAATTGGCACACGACGACCGTAAAGCCGAGCCCTATGCGGAAGCGTCCAAACAATTTAATGCAGCCCTGGTGAATCGGAAAACCATCCGGCTGGAATTCGGCAAAGAGCGCCATGATCAATACAAAAGACTGCTAGCGTATGTTTTTCTGAGAGGCGGTATCTTCGTAAACGCCGAAATCCTTTCAAACGGTTACGCCTATCTGTTGTACCACCGGCCGAATATAAAGTACAACTCGACAATGCTCCAGTCTCAACGGACGGCGATGTCAGCTCAAAAGGGAATCTGGGGAAATTGGCAGGAGCGCCCGAAGAAATATGTGGCCAATAAACGCTCACGCCGCTTTCACCTGCCCAGCTGTGCGTTCGGTAAGCGCATAAAACCCCGGAACCGGGTCGTCTTTCAGAAAAAATGGGAGGCATTCTGGGAGGGTTACGCACCGGCAAAACGATGCATGCCGGCATTTGAAATACCGGGGAATTAAGTCTTCTTAAATTATCCGCAGATTATCCGAGTACAAATTATTTATCCGCAGATTACACGGATTTCCGCAGATTATTATTTATTATATATCGCCATTGTGCTATTGCAGCGACGAAAATGCTAGTGCGGCCATACGGTGAGCATTACACGATTAATTACATTTTATATTTTTTTAAAATCTGTGTAATCTGCGTAATCTGCGGATAAATTTTTTCCCGAATCTGTGGATTATAATTTAGCGAAAGTTACCTGCTGTTTTGGCTTATTCCTTTTGCCTGTTGGCTTCTTCGATTATTTTTTCTGCAATCTGGGCAGGCACTTCATCATAATGAGAGAATTCCATGGTGAACATTCCGCGGCCGCCCGTCATCGATCGAAGATCCGAGGCATAGCTTAAAAATTCCGCCATGGGCACCTGGGCATTAATCACCTGATTTTTTCCGGCATTATCCATACCCAGGACTTTGCCGCGCCGGCCATTGAGATCCCCCATGATATCTCCCATAAAATCCTCGGGTGTGGTGACCGTCAATTTCATGATGGGTTCCAGCAGTGTCGGATTGGCCTGTTCAACCGCTTTTTTAAATGCCAGGGAACCGGCAATTTTAAATGCCATCTCTGAAGAATCCACCGCGTGGTAAGACCCATCATCCAAAGTCACCTTGAAATCAACCGTGGGAACACCCGCTAATACACCTTTCTGAGAGGACTCAACAATGCCTTTTTCGACGGCCGGAATGTATTGTTTGGGGATAACACCGCCGACGATTGAATCGACAAACTCAAACCCTTTACCCCGGGGCAATGGTTCAATTTGAATCCAGCAGTCACCGAACTGCCCGTGCCCCCCGGTCTGTTTCTTATGTTTGCCCTGCACTCTGGCTTTGCCCTTTATGGTCTCGCGGTAAGGAACTTTGGGCGTGTTTAACAGGGCTTCGACACCGAATTTGCGTTTAAGTTTTTCAATAACGGTTTCAACATGTATCTGCCCTAAACCGGATAATAGAATTTCTTTTGTTTCGGCCACGCGCTCCAGTTTAATCGATGGGTCCTCTTCAAGAAGTTTAGTCAGGGAGATAAAAATCTTATCTTCTTCACCCTTGGATTTGGCGGTCAGAGCGAAAGAAATCAGGCTCGGCAGGGGATCAGGGCAATCGTATTGAATTTTATTCGCGTCATCACAGAGCGTGTCAGCGGTTGTGGTTTCCTTTAGTTTGGCAACTGCGACGATGGATCCCGGACCGCCTGCGCTCGCCGTTTTTTGTTCTTTGCCGGCGATGGTCAATAACTGGGTAAATCGTTCCTTGGTTTCTTTATTGGAATTGTAAAACGTACCGTCACTGCCCAGAGCGCCCGAAACCACGCGGAAGATCGTCAAGCGGCCGGCATAGGGATCAGCCAGCGTCTTAACCACAAACCCGGAAAAGGGTGCATTTTCTTCCGGAGCCCGTTCGATTTCATTTCCGCTCGCTGGATCCACGCCGGTCCTGGCTCCGCGATCTATCGGAGACGGCATGCTGGTGGCGATAAAATCCATGAGCAGATCGATACCGATATTTTTGGTAGACGACCCACAAACCACCGGCATAAAAATATGCGCCAGGATACCTTTGCGCAGTGCAGCGTTTAAATCTTCATCGGACAGCTCCTCGCCTTCAAGATACCTTTCAATCAGCTCATCGTCTGCTTCAGCTATATTTTCGATCAAGGCCTCTCTTTCACTTTCAACTAAGTCCTGCATATCCGAAGGGATGTCTTCTTTTTTGGCTTTGCCGTCCGCATCGTAGATATAAGCCTGATTGCCAATGAGATCGACAACGCCTTTAAATTCAGCTTCCACGCCGATGGGAAGTTGAAGGATGATCGGTTTGGGCGCAATGCTGACTTTAGCATCTTCAAAGGTCCGGTTAAAATCCGCCCGCTCACGGTCCAGTTTATTGATGAAGATCACACCGGGTTGGTCGAATTCTTTGGCAAACTCCAAAGCCAGCTCGGTTTGAACTTTAACGCCATCGACAGCATCGATGACCACCACAACACCGTCAGCCGCTTGCATGCAGCTTTTGGTATCAGAAAAAAAATTCTGATCGCCGGGGGTGTCGATTAAATTCACGGTATGGTTCTTCCAGCTGTATTGATGAAATCCACTGCTGATGCTGGAAGTGCGTTTAAGCTCCTCCGGCTCGAAATCCATGGCGGTGTTGCCTTCCTCTACGCGCCCCAAACGTTTAATCGTGCCGGAGTTGTAAAGTAACGCCTCTGCTAACGACGTCTTGCCGGCGCCCCCATGGCCGATAAGTGCTACGTTTCTGATACGCTCCACGGTTTCACTCATTTAGATACCTCTTTCGGTTGGATTAAATGTCGAAAAAATTTTTAAACGAGAATCTGTATCTGTTTCGTTAAAAAAAATCAAGCTAAAAAATCGCACGGTTTTCCTTCAAAAGGATGAAAAATTCACGATTGCCCTTGGGACCTAACAGAGGGGAAGGATAAACCGACTGAGGTGTCAGTCTCAGGGTCCCGAAAAAGTCGGATAAATTCTTGATGACCTGCTGATGCAATTCAGGCTCCCGCACGACACCGCCTTTTCCGACCTGTTCTTTACCGACTTCAAACTGCGGCTTAATCAGCGCGAGGATGGATGCATCGGGTTTTAAAAACTGGGTGATGGCCGGAACAACGATTTTAAGGGAGATAAAGGCAACATCGATGGTAACCATATCCACCGGAACCGGTATGGTATCTGCCGCCATATGGCGGATATTGGTTCGCTCGATAACGATAACGCGTGA
>JASFIU010000040.1:0-17350 GCA_050122495.1 Desulfobacterales bacterium
ATGCGGATTGAATCGGCGGTCTAGGCGTCTTTCATTTTTAGGACGACCTTAATGGCATCCTCGATCCGCTCGCGCTGATATTTTATGGCGGTCGGCAACTCCTTAAAGGGGAACGTATGGGTGTGGATGATGGTTGCATCAAACCGGCGCTGGGTCATCAAGGCCATGGCGCGGTGGGTGGCGCTGCGCCCTTCCCCGCGAATGCCGAAAACGTAAATATTGTTGCGAACCAGATGGGCCACGTCGACCGGGACCGGTTCAAGCGGAAATGCCGCCAGACAGATCCTTCCTCCGCGGTTGACCATTTTGGCCGCTTCGTTTAACGCATTGGCAGCTCCGGAACATTCGAGCACGTAATGTACGCCCTGCCCCCCGGTGATCCGTTGCACCGCTTCAACCGCATCTTCATTGCGGACATTCACCACATGATCGGCGCCCAGTTTTTTACCGAGCTCCAGGCGCGCATCGCGCGTGCCGGTCAGAATCACAGGCTCGGCGCCCAGGGCCTTGCCGACGGCAACCCCCATGAGCCCGATGGGGCCCGGTCCGGTTACCGCCAACCCCTTGCCGGCAATCAGCCCTCCCAGGGCGTCCAGCCCGTACATGGCGGTTCCGGCGGTGACAACCAGCGTGGCCTCTTCGTCGCTCATATTGTCCGGAACGTGGACCAGGGTATTGATATGATTGACGGCATATTCGGCAAAGGCGCCGTCGGTTGTAAATCCGTTGGCGCGGTGGCCTTTTTTATGATCCCCGTAATTCATGCCGTAGTTCAAGCAAGAGGTGTACATCCCTTCCCGGCAACGCTCGCAGCGCCCGCAGCCGGCATGGATTTCAACGGTGACGCGATCACCTAAATTGAATTCATCGACCCCCTGGCCCAGTTTTACGATGGTGCCCATGTATTCATGGCCCGGCGTAAAATTCTTGTTAAAGGGCAAATCACCTTCAATCATCGCCGGCAGGCCGTGATGGATGATTTCCAGATCCGTACCACAGATGGCAACGGCATCAACGCGCACCAGAGCTTCAGCCGGGCCGGGCTCGGGTACGGGTTTTTCAGTTAACGAGAGTTCATGGGGACCGCCCAGAATCCAGGCCTGCATGGTTTCCGGAATATCATAGGTTTTAGGTTTAGCAGTTTGTTGCATTTTAGACCTCCACGGATTGATTTTATCAATCTGCTTTTTCAAAAATAAAGTTAATTAAATTCCAAGCTTCAAGCACCAAATTGCAAATAAATCCCAAATCTCAATCTTCAATGACCAAAACAAGTTTGAGATTTTGAATTTGGGTCATTGTAATTTATTTGTTATTTGTGATTTGTATTTTGTGATTTAATAATTTTGATCTCGAAATTTTATAAAATTAAAGCCAACCACTTAATTATCTTTTCTGTCGGCAGCCTTCCTCTTTTTCCAGAGCGGCCACACCAGTGGTCCAAAAAATGAAAATACCGATATAATGATGAATGTCAGAGCGATCGGATGGGTGAAAAAAATCGAGTAATCACCCTGAGAAATGATCAGTGACATCCGCAGATGCTCTTCCAGGTTTGGCCCCAGAATAATGGCCAGCAGCAAGGGAATAACCGGAAACCCGAACTTCATCATGAAATAGCCCAGTAAACCGAAACAGAACATGACGCCGGTGTCAAAAAATGTATTGCGAAGCGCATAGGTCCCCACAATGCAAAGGATGACAATAATCGGCAACAGCACCCGTTGGGGCACTTTGAGGACTCTGACCCACAGCTTAATGGTCGAAAAGGTGACACACAGATTCATCAGGTTGGCCATTAAATAGGCCCAAAAAACACTGTATACGAACTGCTGGGATTGCTCGAAAAGCAGCGGCCCCGGAATGAGTCCGTGGATCATTAAAGCACCCAAAAGGATCGCGGTTATCGGATCGCCCGGTATGCCCAGCGTTAGCATCGGGATCAGTGCCCCTCCGGCAACAGAATTGTTGGCTGCCTCGGGGGCGGCGATGCCCTCGGGCTCTCCCTGGCCGTAATTGCTGCCCTTTTTGGAGATCCTTCGGGCATAATCATAACTGAGAAAAACGGCAATCGGCCCGCCGGCTCCCGGAATGGCGCCCACGCCGGTACCGATCAAAGATCCGAGCAGCATGGTCTTGAGCATTTTAAAGAGGCTGCTGATTTTCGGCAGAACCCCGCTGACCTTTTTTTTATAGTCGGGGAAAACTTTGATCTTGCCGGCAATTCCAAGTAATATCTGGGGGATCGCAAACAGTCCGATCATGGCCGGCAAAAAAGATATTCCGGCTTGGAGTTCGACCTGGCCGAAAGTAAATCGCGGGCTTCCCATCATGGGATCCAAACCCACCGTCATGATAATGAGCCCGATGACGCCGGAAATAAGCCCCTTGATGACGGATTGTTGCCCGAAACTGCAGATTAAGGTCAATCCCAACAACACAATCGCAAAAAGCTCCGGCGCTCCGAAACGAAGGGCCACCCTGGCAATGACCGGCGCCGCCAGTACCAAACAGGTCAGACCGAAAATACCGCCGAAAAATGAGGAACTGACCGCCACGCCCAGCGCCTCACCGGCACGTCCCTTTTTGGCCATGGCATGCCCGTCGATGGCAGTAGCCGACGCGGAAGGGGTGCCGGGAATGTTTAGAAGAATAGCGGACAGGGAGCCGCCCGTCATTCCGGAAGCATAAAGACCCAGCAGAAGGCAAATGGAGGTTACCGCCTCGAGTTTAAATGTGATCGGCAGCAGCAGGACCATCCCGAGAGAAATCGTCAGGCCGGGAGTTGAGCCGATAAATAGTCCGAACAGCACCCCGATGAAAGTGGCTAAAATATTTTGAAACTGCAGAACATCGACCAGTGCCGCAACAACGCTTGCCCCCATATTGGGTTTCCTTTCTAAAACAGTGTTCCGTGGGGCAGGATTACTTTAAAAATCTTTTGAAAAAAGATGTAGATGCCGAGTGTGGAAGCAATCGATAAGAGTACAATTTCTTTCCATTTTCGGGCGCCACTGATCCACATAAGGGCCGCCAGAAAAAATGGTGTTACCACAATGAATCCGAACGCCTGGATGGCTTTTACATAAACATAGACGAATAAGGCTAAAAAAATGACACTGAAACCCTCTTTCAACGAAATATTTGCGTTTGAATCTTCGCGCGTCCCCCGGACAGCGTTGGTAATCAACAGGCAGACAGCCAGGCAAAACAGGAGGGTCGCGAGCAGCCACGGCATAAACGCACTGCCGAGGGTGTTCGGCAGATTTCGCGCCGGCAGCTGTGAAGTCAGATATGCATAAAATCCTGTAAAACAGACGATCACAATGGATGCAATGATATTGGCCTTTTTCATGCCCCTGGTGCCGCTTTCAGCCGGGGCTGAAGGGAACACGGATTCCCTTCCAGCCCCCACGCATTATTTTTATTTGACCAATCCGCCCAATTTCATGGCTTTGGCCACATTTTCATTTTGAACCGCAATATATTTCTCAAATTCTGCGTGGCCCATGAAACTGATATTAAAGCCTTTCTTTTTGGCTATGTTGACAAAATCAGGGGACTGGGCACCCTCATTAAAAGCCGCTTCCAGCTTAGCCGTGACGGCTGCCGGCGTTCCGGCCGGAACACTGATGCCCCTGAACAGCTCCATGACAACCGGATAGCCGAGTTCTTTCATGGTGGGAACGTCCTTATAGGTCGGATCCCTTTCTTCCGTACTCATTGCCAGAATGCGGAATTTGCCCCCGAGTACCTGCGGAGCAGCTTCGGGCAGGGGCACACAAATGGCTTCCACTTCGCCGCCAAGCAAGCTCGGCACCCGTCTTTTGGCGCCCAGCGGAACATGAACGACTTGAACTTTAGCGGCTTTTTCCAGCAGCACGGCGGTCAGGTGGGTGCCGCTGCCGGTGCCGGCATTTCCGATTTTAATTTTGCCCGGATTTTTCTGGGCATAGGCGATAAATTCCTGAAATGTTTTCCAGGGTGAATCCGTACGAACGACAATTGGCATAGCCGTAAATCCGATACGGCACACTTGCGTAAAGGCCGTATATTTAAAAGGGACATTGCCGATGTTGGTTGAAGTCAGAATCGAAGTTGAATTCCAGCCGACCGTATAGCCATCCGCCGCCGAATTCTTCAGGGCCGTATACATAATGCCCCCGCCGGCCCCCGGTCGGTTGATCGCAACGATCGATTGGCCGATGACAGGCTCGGTTCCGCTGGCCAGCGCTCTTCCCATCAGGTCAGCGGATCCGCCGGCACCGAACGGAATCAGGAGATTGATCGGTTTGGTCGGGTATTCATCTGCCGCAACAACAAAGTTGGCGGAGAAAATCAGCGTTAAGGCAGCCGCCAGAATAATAAGAAATGATTTCCCTTTCATTGTTGACACCTCCAGTATCCAGTTAGGGTTAAAAGCAAAAAAGACCGCTGAGCTTCCTCGAGTACTTTTTTATATGCTTGCCCAGGCTTCTTTGATCACACGTTTGGCATTCGCAATGATCAATTCCGAGCTCTCTTCGGCAAGCAGCGGTCTCACTTCTGCACTCAAAACAGGTTTGTCTTCCGGGTTCAGTAGATTATGGTCCAGCAGCAACTTGAAATAATCTCTTACATCAGCGGTATCTAACTCTCCGCCGGGAACACCGAACCGGGGTTGCAGGTCACCGTAAAGGATGTTTTTTCTATCCCGCATGACACAGTTGCCGATATGAAAATGCATGGGGTATTTCATGACCATCGGGATGGCCTCGGCCGGGGTTTCTTGCAGCAGCGGAAAGTGCGAGAGGTCTGAGAGGACGCCAAAATTTTTATATTCGTTATAGACCTCTTCGGCAACCTCGGCCGCGTCCTTGAAATGTCCGATCAGAGCGGCCTTATCGATATCCCGATCGAAAATTTTCATATAGACCTTGATGTCGCCCTGTTGCTGGGTGTATTCGCACCATTCTTTTAACACATCGATAAAGATCTTCTTGGCATCTTCACGTTTTTCATCACCGGGATCCTTGCCGGACAGCACCCGCACGCATGATGCGCCGAGCTGATAGGCCTCGTCGATGCCGCGTTTGACATTATCAACCGCTTTTTTGCGCTCGCCGGCATCAAATGAATTCGGGTTTAGCTTTTGGCCCAGGATTCGCGGTTGGGTCGCATAGCACACCTGCAGGTGGGATACCTCCAGAAGTTTGCTGGCTTCGTGGCGGGCTTTGACATCTTTCATCCAGCCGACTTCGACCGCCGTCCAAAAATCATCCTCGGCAATTTTTCTCAGCGTCTCCACGATCGGCCCCTGACCTCCGACGACCTGAGGAAATGCTTTGAAATGCACGATTCCCAGATGCATATATCGGTAAATCGAAAAATTGTCCATATGGGCTCCTTTCTTTTCTTTAATCCGGAATTGTGGCGGCGACATAGGCGATCTTGGCCGTATCCTCGGTCAAATCGGCGATGTAATAGGCGTGCCTCAGATCCCTGCCCATGGCCAGAATTCCGTGTTCTTTCATCAGGATGCAACATGCTTCCAGATTATTTTTAATACCGTCGATCACACAGTTTCGCAATTCCGCAGATCCGGGCGGAAAGCATTCGACGTAGGGCACATGCTTCAAATTCACCTGGGCCGAAATAGTGGACAGCGGCAGGGGGCGGGCCTTGTTTGAATAGGCGGTGGCATACGGCGGGTGAACATGTGCAATGCCACCGATATCGGGTTTCATGCTGTAGGCCGCCAGATGAAAGCCGGTCTCTTTCGATCCCTTTAGACCTTTTGGGGATTCAACGATATCGCCGGCCAGATTTACAAGAATGTGTTCTTCGGGCTGAACCTCTTCCAGTGATATTCCGGTCGGGGTTATCAGCACGGTATCGGTTTCCGGAAGGCGCAGACTCAGGTTCCCGCCGGTACCGCCGACCAGGTGACGTCGAAATGCGCGATGTGAGAATTCGGTCAACTGTTTGCGGTAATCATCAATGTCGTTCATGGGCTCTCCTAATTGAAAAGGTGCAGAAATCTGCTCACACACATATCGGCAAATTGCGCGTCATTGATGTGGGCGTCAATTTCCCTGATCGGAATTGCGGGGTCCAGATTCTGCTTCAAGGCCTTGAGGAGCAGCGCACCCCCCACAGGGTCATATAAAGGCCCCCCCTTACTTCCGTAAACGGAGGCGCCTTTGAGCGGAATCAATATTTCGGTAAGGCCTTTGGCCTGGTTTAAGCGCTCGGCCATCACCCTGCCTACTTTTGACATTTCCGAACGCGATGTTTTCACATTGGCGTTATTGGGGTTATGAAAATAGGTTTTTCGTTGCCTGAGCCGCGGTGGAATCGATTCTTTGGGCCCAAAACATAAGTATTCCATGGCGCCCGTGGATACGATCTGGGGGATTCCGGCGCGCGCGGCTGCCAGCAGGCGCCCGGGACGAACCGGAACATAGGCGCCGGCTGCGACGACTTCTTCGGTCAATTCATGCGGTGTTAAATCCACCACCCCGTGAAATACCCCGTCTTCGATCAGTTCTTCCATGGCGGTGCCGCCGGCACCGGAAGCATGGAACGCAATCACGTGAAATCCTTTATTGCGAAGCGAAGCTGAAATCCGTTGAACCGCTTCCTCCGTGTTGCCCAGGGCACTGATGGCAACATTTTTTTCTTTGTGCTGCAGAGAAATTCTTTCGCCCTTTTGCACCATGCCGATCAAAGCCGCCACGGCATTGGTCAGGATCGACCGGCTCACCAGATTGGGGCCGCCGACCAGGTCCGACACCGAAAACATCACGGCGATATCCTTGTGCCCGATGTAGGGTCGGATGTTGCCCGACGCCACGGTGGAGACCAGGAATTTCGGAAATCCGATCGGCAGGCTTTTCATTGCGAGGGATGCGATGGCGCTGCCCTGGTTTCCGCCGATGCCGATGACGCCGTCCAGTTGATCGGCTTTTAAGAGCGCCTGCAGCGCTTTGACCGCACCCCGGCCCATTGCGGTCATCACCTGGTCGCGCTGCCCGGTGCCGACCAGCTCCGCCAATTTCCAGCCGGCCAGCCCGGCGACGCGTTTATTGCTAAAATCAAACCGCGCCGACGACGGCGTCATGGGCCCCACGTCGATCACCACCGGATCGAGCCCGCGATCTTTGATCAGGGACGTCATAAAGGAAACTTCCGCCCCTTTGGTATCACAGGTTGCAATTATGGCAATGTGTCTTTTCGGCATAGGGCGACGTTGCAGCCGGCGGGCTGCCGGAGCAACCCGCCTATTTTTAAATCAATTGCGGAATTAAGCCCGGTTGGTAAACAGCCTGGCTTCATCCGAAATCTTGATGTCAAACTGCTTCACTTCTTCCAAAAAGGCTGCCAGGGCTTTTCCGGCGGCCTCAAAGTACTTCTCACCTTTTTCCTTGCTGCCCGCAAAGGGGTCGCCGATGGTGGCCGTATCACTGTATTCATGATGCTCCATGGGCACCCAGATATTCTCCGATCCCAAAAACATAACGTTGCCGGTGCCGTCTTTTTTGGAGAACTTATCCCCCATCCAAGCCGGGGCATGGGTCCGGTCTTTCTGGGCTTTGTCCATATCCATCAGGGTTTCATCGTGGGCCCAGACGGTGGCGGTTTCAAGCTCGCCGGCATGCCATCCGGGGGTATCTTCGGGCGGACCGGTCATAATTCCCTCCACGATCGACATACTGCGCTCGGTGGGGGTTTTGTACCAGCAGACAAAGCAGCCGGTTTCATAGCGCAGCCTTCTGAGGATATCGTCGATGACCTTGGAATTACTTCCGTGATGGGTAACAAACACGATCTTGTTGTAACCGTGATAAATCATGCTCATCGCCAGATCGTAGACAACGGCGCGATAGGTGTTTCCGGATAGAGTCATCGTACCGCTTCCCTTGCCGGGCTCTCCCATGTGATGGGGGGAGTACCCCACCGGGATAATGGGCGTGTATAAGGTTTCGGCCAGCGGCGCCGCAACCTTGACCACCCCCATCGTGGTGACCGTATCCGTACCGGAGATCACGTGAGCACCGTGCTTTTCACAACTCCCCATGGGGATCATGATTGTATCGTTGGTTTGCATGTGCTCGTTGATCTCGTCATAACTCATTTCAAACGTGGTGTAACTTTTCCTTCTTGGCATTTTTCATCTCCTTATTTTCTAAATATTGATGTTGAATAACGATTAACCTTAAATTTTATAAATAGACAGCTTTTCAGCCATTCTGATTTTGGTGCTGTTTCAGTGTCGCTTGGGTTTTCCAAACCGCGTTGTTTTCAACGATTAGGGCACTTCGTGCCCCCGTCTTTTACCGCCTGTGGCGGTAAAATCCAAGCCATCCGCTTTGCGGTTGGTCGTTGACTCCCGGGGCATGAGCCGGGTTTTAAACCATCGAACTCGGTCAAACGTATTGCCGGAAATCAGATCGATCAGCATCTGCATGGCCCCGACCCCGAGCCCATACCGGGGGATCTCCACTGTTGTCAGGGTCGGCTGGACGAAGGTACAAAGGGCGACATCATCAAATCCGACGACGGCGACATCATCCGGCACCGCCAGGCCCAGCTTTCGAGCCGCATGCATGGAGCCGAATGCCATCATATCGTTGCCTGCAAAAATCGCGGTCGGTCGGTCGCTCTGGGTCAATAGTGCCGTCGCCGCCGTATAACCGCTTTCAGGCGTCAAATCGCCCCATTTCAGCTGGTTCTTTGGCAGCGGAAAGCCATTTTGCACCAGGGCGTTTTCATAACCTTTGAGACGATCGATCATGGCCGCCGAATTTTTGGGCCCCCCGATAAAGGCAATCTTGCGATGCCCAAGGTCGATCAAATGTCGAATCGCTTCCTCGGCCCCGCCGATGTTATCCACCATGGCAGCCGGAAAATTCACTTCATGGCGGCCGATAACCACGACCCGTTCCCTTAATTCGTTCAGGGCCGAGAGGGTTGCCTCTTCGTGTATGATGCCGCCGCTGAAAATGACGCCATCCACAATTTTTTCGCGCAGCAGATGAATCGACTTGATAATTCGAGCCTGTTTGCGGTCGGTATTCTGAAGCAGGATATTGTAACCCTTGTCATCGGCGAAATCCTGGATGCCTCTGACAATTTCCGCATAGTAAGGATTCGAAATATCAGGGATAATAACCCCGATCGTCATGGTCCGCTTCATCTGCAGACCGCGGGCAAGGGCATTCGGGCGATAATCCAATTTGCGGACAGCCTCCAGCACGCGTGCGCGCGTTTGCGGTCGCACTTTGTGCTTGCTGTCGTTCAGCACCCGGGAAACGGTCGCGATGGAAACCTTCGCCCGGAGAGCAACATCTTGAATGTTGGCCACGATTGTCTCCAAATTCCGATAATCTTATGGAAAACGTTTACATTTTTCTATGCAAATCGGATCTAGTTGTCAACACCTTATTGCGCAATCAGCGAAATAATTTTACCGTTTGGCCATTACAACATTCAATTTTTGAAGATGTTAGTAATTTAATCTATTGAAATGATATAATATATCGAATATAATCATCCTCATCCCGATCTGAATCACCTTTCGATTCGGGCAGGTGCAGGATTCCGAGGCGTGCAATAATATCGGGTTTTCGATTCGCCAAAATGTAAATCTTGACACCGATGCACAAGTGGTTAATTAAGTTGTTAATTCATTTGTTAAATTAAAGTTCATACCGGTGATAATATGGATAAAATTCAAAAATTCGATCAATATCTGCATGATGGCTATTATGGCAGGATCTTAGACGGTGACTATAGCGACCGGCTTAAGAAACATATAGCCCAATGTATCGAACGGTTTCGGGCTTACGATGAATTAGGGAGCCCGACGATACCCTATATCGCGGCATGGCAGGAGAAAAAGAATATCATCTGGTATGAATATGTCAGCAGGCAATTTATTGAGCTGTTAGGCTGCGAATACACGGAAGCACCCCAATGTTTCAGGCGCAGCATTATTGCACGGCATCGGTATGTCAAAAAAGACAGTGACGCCAAGCCCCATGAAGAGATCCTTAAAGGCAGTCAGGTGGACGGCCGCAAATACGAATTAAGAGCAGAAGCCCAAAACATGGGGACAACCGAAGCGGTTTACAAAATCTCTGCCGGCGGGGGGCAGACCCACTGGTTGAAAGATCAGGCTGTACTGGAGCATTTTAAATCTGATAATATCATAATATCTTTAGGAAATCTGTGTATTGTCACCAAAGAAATGGAGGCCGAGGAGCATCTCAAACAGACCCAGGAAGCTTTAAGGGAAAGCGAGCAAAATTATCGCACCCAGGCGATTCATGACAATTTAACAGACCTGTATAATACCCGCTATCTTTATTCGGCATTGTCCGATTTGATCGAAAAAAGTAAATTATCGCAGCAGTCTTTTTCGCTGGTATTTATGGATATTGATAATTTCAAAACCGTTGTTGATACCCATGGGCATCTGAATGCCAGCCAGGCGCTCCAGGAGATTGCCGCCACGATTAAAGAGACGCTCAAAAGCCCGGCATACGGGGTAGCCTATGGAGGGGATGAGTTTGTACTGGTATTACCCGGTTTCAAAAAGCAGCAGGCCATGGAAACAGCCGAAACGGTCCGTACCCGAATCAAAGAAACGCTTTACCTTCAGGATGCCGGTTTAAAAGTTCAGATAAGCGCAAGTTTAGGGGTGTCAACCTTCCCTGATGATGCCGGCACGCTGACGGAACTGCTGGCACTGGCCGATCAGGCCATGTTCAGTGTAAAAGAAAGAGGCAAAGATCTCGTCTGCGGTATTTTTTATGAAACCACCGGCGGGGAAAAAACCAAAAGGATTATTTCCTACGATTGTAAGGATTAATCCGCAATGATCCAAAAATAAACCCATCTCAAAAAAGCGTCTAAGGATCCATGGCGGCGTTGCAAACCGATTCAAAATGCTCACATACTTACGTGTATGCTCCGCTTTCGAATCGATTTGCGCCTTGCCCTGAACCCTGATCCACATTTTTGAGATGGGTTCATGCTTTTTTAGGATCCCTATTCCGGTAATCCGGCTTTGCGCAAGTTTGAAAACCACTTCTCTTTTATGGCTTCATCTTTATACGGCATCGCCATTATGAACTTTTTAACAGAGAATCCTGGATAAAGCTTCAGGGCTTCCCCCACGGCCATACGTGCCTCCTCAAGCCTTTCCAATACGGCATAGCATCCTGCTATTCTTAAATAGCAAAGCAAACGATTGGGGAAAATTGCAATTACTTTTTTATTATAATCAATCGCCTCGTCATAGTTTTCCAGAACTGAATGGGCATGGCCTAATCCCAAATAGGCGAAACCAGGCGCAAGTGGATCGATGCGCAATAACCTTTGAAATATGGGTATCGCTTCTTGTGGTTTTCCCATGAATACGAAGCAGTCCCCTTTATTATAAAGGGACATGCCGTTATTGGGATCAAGCTCAAAAGCACGATCATAGGAGGCTATCGCCTCATCGTATTGGTGTGAGTTTAATTTCAGAAGTCCCCATAAGATAAAAAGTGAGGGATGCGATTTGTCCAATCCCTGTGCTTTTTTCGCCAATTCCGAGGCTGTTTCAAAAGATTTCTGTGGGGACCTTGACCAACCCTTTTGCACCTCTAAGATGTGCATTATACCAAGAAAGATATACGGGGTTGCATACTCCGCATCTAACGAAATAGCTTCTTCAAGCAATTTCTTGGCCTGGACGTAATCTTCGGGATTTGCCCCAACAAGATAATGTTGGCCTTCAACGAGTGTTAAATATGCTTCAATATTTTTGGTGCCTTTTCCTAAAGCTTCGCGAGCTCTCGATCCGATTGTCAACTTCCACTGCATTGCCTCAAGCATATGAATCGCGATCTCATCCTGGAGCGCAAATATTTCTTTCATTTCTCGATCATATCGCTCGGCCCACATGTGCTTCCCGTTTAATGCATCGATAAGTTGAGCGGTAATACGGACCCGATCACCGGATTTTTGAACACTTCCCTCCAGCACATATCTTACACCTAAATCCTTGCTTACCTGCTGCACTTTGACAGGCTTGCCTTTATAGGTGAAGGTGGAATTCCGTGCAATTACGAACAGGTCCGGACTTTTAGACAGTGTAGCGATGATCCCCTCGGTCAATCCGTCACAAAAAAAATCTTGCCGGGGATCTTCGCTCATATTTACAAAAGGCAAAACTGCGATAGAAGGCTCATCAGGCAAGGTGAAGTCCATTCTATCTTTAGGAGCAGATTCTATCAGCGTGGTTGAGTCTGTTTCCATCACCACATTATAAACCCGTATCGGTTTATCAATATTCTTAACCTCATGCTCGCCCAAATATTCAAATTCAAAACCCAACTTATCCTCGACGCTGTCATAGACGGTGCCGGAGATACAGACACCTCCAGCCTGAGCCAACCCCTCGACCCGCGCTGCTATATTGACACCATCCCCGTATATTCGCCCCTCTTCCTCGACAACGTCTCCTGAATTCACTCCGATCCGAAACTCCATGCGCCGATGATGTGCCAAATCAGAGTTCCGCTCGGCAATCTCCCGCTGAATCCCGACCGCACAGTTGACCGCATCCGCGATGCTAACAAACTCAGACAATATATTGTCCCCGGGCGTATCCACCACCCGACCCCGATATTGCTGGATTTGCTCGGTCATTACTTTACGATAGGTCGTCAGGGTACGAATCGTGGCATCCTCATCATCTCTCATCAGACGGCTGTAACCTTTTACATCCGCACTGAGGATGGCGATAAGCTTGCGTTTGAAGCCCTCTTGTGCCATGGGACCACCTGATTTCGTGATTTAAATAAAATTCATAAAAACTGGTTGCGAATTCTATCCCAGGGATTGACATCAGATTCGAGACCGACTCCAGATTGAGAATTGAAAAGGCACTCCGGCCAGGTAGAGAAGGAAGTCAGGATCTCAATAGGTTTTATACACAATTCCATACGGCCGGGTCAAATTGAATAAATAGCCCAACCCATCTTGAGGGGTTTAAAGGGTGAAATTATGTAAGATAGAATACGGGCTAACGGATAGAAGTGGCTTTAAAGCGTTAATCTGTGGCAATCAGATTTTGAAAATAACGGACAACCTCAGGGGCAGCCCAGTCCCGGGGTCCGATAACGATTTCGAGAAGGGTCCCATCTTTATCAATGACGAAGCTTTCGGGGACGCCGGTTGTCTGATAAAGACCTTTGATGGTGCCCTCTTGATCCGTGAGCGCCGGAAAGCTCAATTTATGTTTTTTCATAAACGGGCGCACATCTTTGCTCCCTGATTCGTCGATGCTGACCGCCAGGATTTCAAAGCCGTCTCCCCCTAGCTCCTGATAGAGCTTCTCCATGGAAGGCATCTCTTCCACACAGGGCGGACACCAGGTTGCCCAAATATTGAGCAGAACCACTTTGTCTTTGTAATCCGTCAGGCTGACCGTTTGGCCGTCCAGACCGGGCAGGCTGAAATTCGGGGCGGGCCGGCCTTTTGTAAGCTGCTGCACGCCTGACGGCTGATAAAGAGAATCCTTGGTCTGCAGCAGGATTAGAATTCCAACCAGGATAACAATCAGAACAATAATCACCAGGGATTGAAAGCTGAACCTTCGGTTTTTTTTTACGTCTTTCACACTCATTTGGAATGGAGTCACATCCTGATTTGCGATTAAATTACATCCGTACAGTTTGCCCGAGTCAACGACCACCCGCAAAGCGGGTGGCTTGAATTTTCGGCCATAGGCCGCAAAGGTAAAAGCACGTCAGTGCTTTAAACCTTGCGGTTGGAACCGTGGATTCTCGTGCAAAGTCCCGCCGCGGCGGGATTTGAAAACAACCAATCAACGAATGAAATTATCGACTTGCTTTCATGCTGCCCTAATCTGCGGTCAGCAGAATATTTTGCACCCATTGCGCGTGGCTGAAAAGGGTTTCATCTTCGTCTTTGAATCCCATTAGCTGGATCCCGAGCGGCAGTGCCTCTACCGACAAACAGGGCAATGTCACGGCCGGTGCGCCCATAAATGAGGCCGGCAGATTAAAAGCCGGATCCCCGGTGGATTCCAATCCCGGCGGTGCGGCACCGGTGGCGCTCAAGGTAATAAAGCCACTGGCAACATCGGCCAGACCATGGTGCAGGCGCCGGGCCTGTTCGCGCTCCTCAACCCAATTGCGATAATCGGCCGGCGTCATCTCCCGGGCAGACGCCAGGCGTGTTTGCATGACTTCACTGAGATTGCCCGGCAGGCGATCTTCAAAGCTGCAAAGGGGCCAATGGAATTCCCAGGCGTTGATTTTGCGGCTCAACGTCAGGCTTTCCGCAATGGCCGTCTCATATTGCTCGATTTCAGGAAGATCACGGCGGCCGAGGATTGCGACCCCCGCTGAACGCAAGCGGTCCAGGGTAGCTTTAAATGTATGCCGGGTCTCCTCATCCAGCCTGTCAAATCCGCTGGTATCCAGCCGGATCAGCCGGTCCGGCCGGCGTGCAGATTTAGGTTTTTCATCTCCATAAAGCCCCGGATAGCCTGGGTCTCCGCCCACCCTTGCTGAAATCGCATAGGCCACCGCCCAGGCATCCGCCAGGCTTGCCGCAAGCACGCCAAGACAGCTTTGGCTCAAATAATCAAGCGATCCACCGCGATTCAAAGCCCCCACCGTGGGCTTAAAACCATAACAGCCGCAATAGCTGGCCGGTCGAAGAATCGAGCCGAGCACCTGTGTGCCCAAAGCCGCCGGCAGCATGCCGATTCCAACCGCTGCCGCCGAGCCGCTGCTGGACCCGCCCGGTGTGCGGGCCGGATCGAATGGATTACGGGTTAAACCCGGCACCGTGGCGGCAAACTCGGTGGTAACGGTTTTGCCGAGAATTACCGCCCCGGCCTGTCTGAGCGCGTTGACCGCGGCAGCGTCAAAACGGGGTTGCCAGTCTGCAAAGACGGGCGACCCCATTTGGGTGGGCATATCGGCCGTTTCAATGATGTCTTTAACCCCGATGGGCATACCATCGATTGTGGACAGGGGCTTACCGGTTTTATAACGCCGGGTGGCTGCATCGGCGGCACGGCGGGCGCCATCAATATTAAGCGCTGTAAAGGCCTTAATTTCGTTATCGAGCCGATCGATCTTTTCCAGACATCTTTCCAGAAAAGCGCGCGGGCTATCGCTACCGTCGCAAAACTCCCGGAACCGGTAGCAATACGGCACCAAGGCCGGTTGTGTCGGAATATATGGAAGGTTATCCATTTGGGTCAGTCCTGGCGGTGAATGGGACCCAAGTTAGGGGCCTCACCCCAACCTGTTGAGAGCCTCAAAGTCGTACGATTGGAAAGATGGAATTTTGGAATATTGGGCACGCAGTAAAGCTTTAGCGTTATAATGGGCTTGGGATACTGCAATATTGGGTAAATGTCAAGGTGGCTATACCTGGCGTTCACTTTGAGCGACACCAATTTTCAAGTCTCGCCGAAGGTGTCAAAATTAAATACCCTTACCTTATGTTTTTAAATAAAATGCCGATATAATTATATAAAAATGTTTTGCAGGCAGCGGCATACACTCTGTTCAATTTTATTTTAACGCTGACCGATCAAATATCGCATATTGCTGCATTTAGGCATCAATGGAAATTCAGAAGCAAAAAATAGACTTTATATTGGCTCAGAAAATCTGTAAGGAACTTCGTGCCGGCAATACGGAAGCACTATCCGAGCTCTATCACAAGTATCACCTTTATTTCTCTAATTTCGCCCGCCAACGGTTCTTTGCTGATTGCAACTACCCCGTTGATCATGTTCTGTCTGACTTCTGGGTCGAACTTTTAAATGCCAAAGCGATCTGTGGTTATGAAGGCAAAGCTTCTTTACGCACCTATTTGACACTAATTCTCAGTAGACGAATTATTGATGCGAATCGGAAAATGATAAGGGGAAAGGCCTCTGGTGCGGCGCTTCAGGATCAAGGCGGGGCAATACCAGATAATGAGACCCGGCAACCGTCGCCAGAAAATGATTTGCTGAAAAAAGAGTTGCAAACCCTCATGTACGAAGCACTATTGCAACTGGCACAAATATCGCCAAGAGACGCAAGCCTCATCAGGATGCATCTTGAAGGCATGACATATGAAGACATGGCCAGAAAAGAACTTAAAGAAAACAAAATTAGCCCGAAAAAATTAAAAAAGAAGACAGATGCAATTAAAAAGCAGTTTACCAGAAATAGGACAGGCTCTCTGAATAAATTTAAAAAGGTTTTAAGTAAGTGTCTGGAAAGCAATGCGTTGAGTTTTAGAGATCTTCTTAATTGATTGATTCTGATTACAGGGAAATTGTCACAAAAAAAATGATGTTAACGACTAAAAAATTGGGGAATTAATATCCTCTGTCTGAGAGGCAATTGTAACGGATGTTATCATGAGCATTAAAAATCTAAAATACTCAGAAATGCCTGATGATTTAATGGATTCGTTAAGTCAAATATATATAAGTGAAAAGGAGAATGCTGCCAACAAATGCCACATGCATGATACTGCAATCGCATTCGCATCCGGAGAGTTTGAGCTAGAGGAGAATCAAAAATTTCGTGATCATCTCCAAACCTGTCACTTTTGTCTGAATTTGGTTCTTGACGTTAAAATTGCTGAAAGCGAATCTGAAGCGAATGCTCAGCAGACGGTTGCGGTCCTGCCTGCGCTTTCTAAAGCTTTTAAAAAGTCAAAAAACCGGAATCTCTCATTTCCCCAATCGAAGACAAAACCGGCGTTTATTTCCAGAGCCCGGTCAATTTTGATAGCACCAAAAATAATTGCTGCCCTGGCGACTGCCTGTTTTGCCTTCATCATCCTATACCATGGGTTCAATGATTCGGAAATATTCAACCAATTTAAAACGATTAACAAAAAGACAGCCGCCCAGAAAGATGAGATAACAAAGCCTGACTCAACCGAATCTGCGGTTCCACCTGAGGAGAAAGTCAAAACGGAAAGGCCTTCCGCGCAGTCAAAAAAATATAACACGAAAGGGAAAATTGATCCCTTTGAGACTCTGTTCCAGAAAAAGCCATCTGTCGCTCTGAAAAAGGCAAAAAGGAAAAGGCGCACCCCGCGCACGCCTCTTGAGAAACTCGATCTGAGTCAATTAAAACTTGTCGCCATAATGCGTTCACCGGATGGCAATAAAGCGCTATTGGAGGATGCCTCAGGTAAGGGCTATGTCATATCAAAAGGATCTTACATCGGCACAAATGCAGGCAAAGTGGTTGAAATCGAGAAAGATAGAGTCATTGTTGCAGAAGAAGTTGAAGATGCAGTGGGCAATATAACAACCCAGAGA
>JASFIU010000041.1:0-17274 GCA_050122495.1 Desulfobacterales bacterium
CGGCCACCGCAAGCGTTCCGTAAAGTGCGTCAAGACGTTTTGCTGAGTCCTGTTCACTGCGAACAAGGCCTGCCAGCTCGGGATCCTGTATGCCATACCTTGCACTACACGCTGAAACCGCGCGTTGAACCGCGTGGGCGCGCACGAAGTCTGCCTGTATAAAACCGGTTTCAACCGCATCCATTTTCATCTTTGCCTCCAAAGGCGTGGCATGAATACCGGCCAGCAAATTCATGTAGCTTTCAATGATGTAGATAAGATAGGGATCCCTGGTCGATCGTGTCTGGTTCGCAACATCAACCTTTCTGAATTGTTTTAAGATCATGGGCACTGCCTCTGCAAAACCCTTCAAAGCGGTTTTTGTATCGCCATTGGCGGCATGCGCTGCGGCAATGGCTCCTCGAATTATAACCGTGCGAACGTGATTTTGACCGAGTTGCCGGGATGTAAGCTTAAGTCCGGTTTTGAGGTGCTGCATGGCTTCGGCAATTTTGCCGTTGGCCAGAAGCGCAATGGCCCAGTCCACATCCCCCGCAAAGCGGACTTTGAATAGATCGGGATCGCTCCTAAGTCCATCGGATATGATCTCAAACTGTTCAATGGCGTCCTGCCATCGCCCCTGAGCCATCAATGATTTCGCCAATATTTGCCTTGATTGATTTAAATAAATAGACGAGCAATCGGCAGGCATCTGGTTGTAACTTAAGATTGCACATTTGGCGACATATTCAGCTTCATGGTAGCGACCCTGCCTAAAAAGGATTTTACTCAGAACCAAATATCCTCTTGCCCGTTGAGTCCGCGACAAATCAACCGATGCCTCCTTCAAAATTTCCCTTGTGAGGGCTTCTGCCTCCAGCAGACGGCCTTGATAAATAAAATTTTCAATCAAATTAAACCTTAGATCTAATTGTGTTCCGCTGCTATATTCTTTGCTTGCCGGAATCGCCAATCTGAAATACCGCTCAGCTCGATTAAGGTTGCCTCGCATTTGCTCAATTAAACCCTGGGTACTGTTTAAAATATATTGTTGCCATGGTCCGCCCCATGTTGTCTTGTTATACCAGTAATTCGCACGACCAAGGGTTTTCTGTGCAGATTTTAAATCACCGCTATAGGCGTAATATTGAGCGAGGATGGCGTACCGATTACCGCGAGCGCCTTTAACTTCTTGTGGTAATTCTTTTAGAGCCCTCTCTACCAATTGAATGCTCCGTGAAAACCTTCCATGATTGAGTTCTCTCGAGGCAATCCTCAGGAATTTATTGGCCTTGCTGTTTTGATGTGGCCAGGGAGGGGCGCCTTCATGTTGTTCATAAATTTCTTCCAATGAAAGCCAAGGTTCTGAAAGACAGTCAAAGACCTCGAAATTTTCACAGTATTTCGAGACAACATCCTCAATCGATCTGGGTGGTGGCTCGAAGGAAGCGCCACTGAACTGCAGACTGATGTCTCTGGCTTCATCAAGCGAGACCGAAGTACAACCCGTCCAACAGGCGGCGAAAAAGCAAATCGACATCAGAACAATAACAGGAAGACAAATTGAAAGACTTAAAGGTGACCATCTGGAATTAGTTGGAAAAAGGGTGCGGTAAAAGATTTTGGCCCAGATTGAGTTGGGTTCAAAACCTTCCGGTGCCATCGGGAAACCCCCTTTGGTTGTGGTTTTACAAAGCATGAGAATAAGGAGTAAGTGCTAGCCGGAAGCGTGCGAGATGAGAGGTGAGACCTGATTCGCCGTGACAGATGAACTAACGCTATAGGTCAGACTGAGCAGAAAATCAGAATTATTTTAGATGCCTTTATACATTATCGACTTGCATCCGGTCAAATTAAATTCATTTAAATTAGAGATACTAGGCAAATTCTGCACTGCAAATCCAGATAATTATACCGAAGAAAGCTTTAACCATTTGAAATTAATAAGAAAATATTTTGGCACACAATCTGCAACTAGTATGCAAGCCTTGAGTCAACGACCACCCGCAAAGCGGGTGGCTTGGATTTTACCGCTGTAGGCGGTAAAAGACAGGGGCGCGAAGTGGCCCAATCGTTGCGGTTGGAATCCCGCCGTGGCGGGATTTGGAAAACCCAACAAAACAGGAGGGATATGGCGTGCTGCAAAAATTAATTCTGCTCATCGGCTTAATTCTCTTTATGGTCCTTTCCGGAAATGCCATCGAAAACACATCGATCATGCTAAATCTAAAAAGTGCCCTGCTGGTTCTGGCCGGCTCGCTGTTGAGCGCCTTTATCGCCTTTCCGATGAAGACGTTTCGGGATCTTTTTAAAAGCCTCTTTGCTGTTTACAAACAGGAGGAGACCGATAATGAGCCTTTGGTTCAAGAAATGGAAAAGCTCGCGGTTATCTGGCGTCGGCATGGAATTATTGCGCTTGAGAACGCCAAACACAGGGTCGACAATGTTTTCCTTAACAAGGGCGTCGAACTGGTTATTGACGGATATAATCGATTCGACATTCGAAATATTATGGAAAAGGATTATGATCTCTACTTTTCTCGAAAAGAATCGCAGGTAAATGTTTTAAATACCCTTGCAAAGCTGGCCCCGGTTTTCGGTTTTGTCGGCACCATAATCGGTTTGATAAATGTGCTTAACAATGTTGAGGATCCTGCCCAGATCGGAAAAGGCATGGCGCTGGCGCTGCTGACGACTTTGTATGGCATTTTGATCGCCAATTTCCTCTTCTTTCCGCTTGCAAAAAAACTTTCCGAACACACCAAGGCCGAAGCAACCGTTTTAAACATTATTTTAGAAGGCGTAATGGATATTGCCGATCAAAAAACGTCAAAATCCATCTCCCATCGTCTGAATTCCTATATCGGCATAAATCATCTCAGTCACATGAAAAAGGAAAGACAACACACCCACCGGGGGCAACCAACGCCACAAATGCAATCACCGTAACTCAAGCTAAAAGCGAGGGGAAAAAATGGCAGGGTCAGAATGGGAAGATCTGAAGAAGCGGCTTGAGTTCTCGGAACATAAGCGGGCGCTCCTGAAAAACAGGTTATCAAAAGGCAGTATTGAAGAAGATTCAACGCTATGGAGCTTTGTCGATCTCATGACCCTGCTGTTGATTCTGTTTATTCTTTTTTATTCACATGCGTTGACCCGGAAGGATTCGTCCAAGAACATGTCGATTGAGCCCTCACAAACCGCTGTGGCACAATCCTTTCAGATTCTTGAGACATCTGCGACGTCTGAATTGAAAACGCATGACCCGGATCAGGCTATACGGGAGGTATTCGAAACCCATGAGGAAAACCGGGACACGTCTTTAGAGCAATTTGAACAGCAAGTATTGCAACCCCTTTCAGAGAAAGTCAAAGAGGATTTTTCTATCCGCTGGAATCAAAAGCGCATGGTACTGGTGTTGGGCGAACGGATTGCCTTTAATGTGGGAAATGCTGACCTGCTGCCTGATTTTCAGCCGACATTAAAACGGATTGCCGAGTTTGTTTCATCACAGAAGGGCTATAAAGTCGCCGTCTCTGGGCATACCGACGATGCGCCCATTAAAACCATCCAGTTCCCAACCAATTGGGAACTGTCGGCGATCCGCGCCGTAAATGTGGCTAAATTCATGATCTTACATGGTGTCAATCCCCATCGCATCTCGATTGAGGGATATTCAGCCTATCGTCCATTACTTCCAAATTCAACCGCTCATAATAGACAGGCAAATCGTCGCGTAGAAATAACCCTGATCAAAGGGCCTGAAGCCGAAAATTCAGCTGAAAACAAAGAGACGATATCAGCGCCGGCCACATCCTTGAGACTCCCTCCAATCACCAATTTTCCTGCCTACCCTAAAAAAAGAGACCCCGCGTTTTCTGGATATCCGTTTTAAAAACCGCGCACCGTTAATTCGAAAAAAGGAGCATTCGCGATGTATTGACATTCTCCCTAGGATTGATTAACCCAAGATTAAACCGCGTAGGTTCACAGGGAGGTGATTTTATGAAAAATGGATTTCTGTTAATGATTATTTTTTGTTTGGCCGTTTATGGCGGCTTCGGGAGGGCTGATTTGTCGGAAGCAAAAGATAAATTGAGTAAACACGATCGTGAGGTTTTGGAGGAATTTAATCTTTCATTAAAAAATAGCGCCGAGGGTAGATTTCAAGCGACAAAAATAGACGATACCTCCATATTGATCATCGATACCCAATTCGGTCATTTATGGATATTTCGGTCTTCACCGGAAGCGTTAATCAAATATGCCGGCAAAGTATATCCCGGTAAAAGTTTTTGGAAAACCATTTACAGAAAAGACTAAAATTGAATGTGAATCCCTGTCCAAAATGGCGGGAGGGGTTAACGAATTAGACGCTTTGTTAATGGGTAGCAACGGTGAGAAATCGACCCACTAAACAGGTCATGGCGGCCGGCCACCGACGAATGGTTATTGGGTGTTACAAAAGAATTAGGTGCTTTTATGGGGAATGGACGCTGCTTCCGCATCACGCCAGCGAATATGTAGATTATTTGCCTGATAATAGTTTTCTTTAATCAAGTTTGTTATAAATGTTCTCACTCGCTCATTTACGCCGGTAAATTTTATTCCAGAAAAAATCCTTCCGGCGGATATTTTTTTTGAATAAGCCAATTCGCCTTTCACCTCGAAAATATTATTCTCTCTATCTATTGCCGTTAATACAATTAAACCGGGTTTGATAGGATCAGTTGATTCAAGTAATATTCCTCCCTTACTAATATCCAATGCAATGCCCAGGCCATGAGAGATCAATTTGCCAGCATCATCGAATGCAAAATAAGAAATGAGATTTTGGGTTTTTACCCTTTGATGTTTTCTTCTCTCTTCCACATTCGGTGGATAGATTCTAAAGACCTCCCCACATTTTGAGCACTTAACTTTTGATCCGGTCGGTCTTATAGCACTCCTGCTTAAGCGGAACACGGCGTGACATGATTTACATGGTATTATCATTGGCGTAACTCAATGGTCGTATTTCAAAATGGCAATATGTCCAGGAATGAATATTTGGTTAATTAATTATCGGAATTTTATGGCTAAACTTTAATTGATTCATAGAAACTTGTAATTTTATGGACGCACTGCGCCACCCATAACGGGATAGATTTTTTATAAAGTTTTCTGAGGAATTGACGATATTAAGCGTATGGAAATGTTCATTAATACAGATCTGACGATCCCGATTGGGCAAATTATCATACTGCTATTGCTCAGCACGCTGGCCCTTCTTTTTGGAAAGGTCAAGATCGCTCTGATTATCAATTACATCTTTGCCTTTCTCTGGGGCTATGTATTAAACCGCGACAAGCTGCAGGTCACGGGCTTTGAACTTCCGCAGATTTTTACCATATTATACTTTGCGTTTGGTATCGGTATTATTCTAATGGCCTGCTTCGCCTTTATCTTTCATCGAGATTAAGGCCAAATGCGTCCGTCTTGATCAACCCGTGGTCCGCCCATCTATTCGTCAATAACCATCGTATTTCATCAACCTTCTCAGAATTGCTGCCTCATTGCCGCGATGCCTTTTGACTTTTATGCCTTGTTTTTTAGCGGTTATTGATGATAATATTCTTTTTACCCACGATGCCTGCTCTCTTTTTGGCTTGGTATCCTGGTTAAGGCTATCTCGGTCGTTCCATTATGGGCCACTGGGATAGCCTGTTTATTTTTTAGGCCAGGATTCTTAAACGTCAATACAATTATAATGCTCGATAAAAATATTAAAAGAACCGTAAGTCATATGGTGTCAGGTGTCAGTGTTCGGGTGTCAGGAAGATACCGAGGGCTGAGCACATTAAACAGATGAAAATGGGCAAGACGTTCTCTGTTATCTGACACCTGACACCCGAAACCTGAAACCCAAAATAGGACCGTATTTGGTAAATACCATGCAGGACGCAACACTAGGCATCTCCCACCCATGATAAATCCGGTGTGTGGCGGTGCCAGTTGGTGCTTTGCTGGAAGGCATATCCGATTTTCAAGATAACTTCTTCCTGAAACGGTTTGCCGTATATGAGAAGGCCGATGGGCAATTGCCCTCGGGTGAACCCGCAGGGCACATTCAGGCCGCATAGATTTAAGGTGTTTCCGATGTTGGTGTTGCGGAGATAGGCTGTGTTGTGTTTCAAATACGTACCGATGTCGGCATCCACCTCGGCTACCGGGCGGGTCGGAATGCAGGTGGTCGGGACCAGCAACGCATCGATGTCTTTCAGGACATTGTACGCTTTGGCCCGCAGGCGTTTGGCAGCAAGCATATTGCCCAAATAGTCGGCGGCTGTAATATCCTTACCTTTGATCATACGCTGGGCCACTACGGGATCCAATTGATCAAAGTTATCCTCCAGCCAGCCTTTATTGAGCGTGTAACCTTCAGATGCAATGAACACCCCACCAGGATTTAACTCTAAGGCCTGCGCAGCTTCGGAAAATTCGATACTGGATACTTCGGCGCCCAATTCTTTAAAGACATCGCCGCAGGCACGCACGGCCGCGTCCACTTCCGGATGAATGTCATCAAAAAAAACGGTTTCGGCAAATGCCATTCGCATTCCTTTCACACCGTTTTTAAGATCTTTGAGCACATCCTGGGGACCCAGGCCCAGAGTCGTATCGTCGTTGATATCGGCGCCATGCAGATGCTGATACACCAGGGCCGCATCTTCCGCCGCACGGGCCAGAACCCCCACCGAATCCAAACTCCAACTGAGGGGGTACACACCGGCCCGGCTGATGCGCCCGACGGTGGTTTTAAGCCCTGTGGTTCCGCAAAGCGCCGCCGGAACCCGGACCGAACCGCCGGTATCGGTCCCCAGGGCCATGGGCACCAACCCTGCGGCGACGGCCACCCCCGATCCGCTACTGGAACCGCCCGGCAGGCAATGGGTTTCGCTCCAGGGGTTGTGCGGCGTACCGTGGTCGTGATTGATCCCCACACCGCTGAAAGCAAACTGAACCGTATTTGTTTTACCCAGCAGGATCATACCGGCCTGCTTGAGCCTACGGACCACCGCCGCATCTTCGTCGGCAATATGTTGTTCTAAAATCCTGGCCCCGGCGGTGGTTGCCAGACCGTTGACGTCAATGAGATCCTTGACGGCATAAGGTATACCCTGCAGCGGACCGCGGTCACGGCCTTCCTGAAAGTCCCGATCCGCCACCTTGGCTTGATCAAGTGCACTTTCCATGCACGGGAGCCGGTAAGCGTTAAGCCGATCATCCACGCGGTTGATACGGGCAATAAAATGCTGGGCCAGTTCTGCACAGGTCATATCACCCTTCCGAATGAGAGCGGCCAGCTCAGTGATTGTCTGGTAGTGCAAGGGTGTTGTTGTCATGATGTGTTTTCCTTTTAACTTGGAGATTCTCCATATTTGACTTTGGCTGAAAAAATAATGCCATTCATTATCATTAGGGCAGAAGCCAGGCAATCTTTTTTCCCATGACCGGATCGGGAGGACTTTATTCTTGGATATCTGGCGATCGTGAAATATTGATATTTTAAGCCCGTTGTTATAAGGCTAACTTATGTCATCCAAATCCAGCCCGGATGCACCACCATAATTTATCAGGACAGCAAGAATTGTCGCTGGAGGTTATATGCCCAAAGTCGTTAAGATTATTTTACTAATTCTTCTGGCGTTGCTGATATTGGCCTATATATTTCGTCAACTTTCTTGGACCTAAATTCAAGTTTATGGAGGACGGACATGAGGGTTTTTAAATGGGTTATCGGAATCCTGTTCGGCTTGATCCTTGTGCTTTTTGTCGGTGTCTATGCCTATCTTAGATCTACCCTTCCGGATTACAATGGAGAAATAACGGTACCGGGCATAACTAAACCGGTTGGTATCATCCGCGACTCTTACGGCATGCCCCATATCTATGCCCAAACCGATGCGGATGTCTTCTTTGCACTGGGCTACTGCATCGCCCAGGACCGACTTTTTCATATGGATTTAATGCGGCGGGCCGCCCGTGGAAAATTGGCCGAGATTTTCGGCAAAGATCTCATATCGGTTGATAAATTCTTCCGAACAATTACGGCCGGCAAATCTTTTGAAGAAATAGCCGCCGCCTATACACAGGATACACTTTCCGCTTCGAAGGCCTATGCAGCCGGAGTCAACCACTTTATAGAGCACCATAAGGGGCCGCTTCCGATAGAATTCACCATTTTAGGCTATACGCCTGAACCCTGGCAGCCATCAGATGGTGTCGCCGTTCACTATGTTATGGCAGCAGACCTCAACTCGGCTTTTTCTGTTGAAATGCTGCATGCTGCAGTTATTGAAAAGGTTGGAGAAAAGATGGCCCAAGAAATCTTTCCGAATTATGTCGAGGGATATCCGCTGATTATTCCGGAAGGTGTGGCGGCACTCGATTTTCTTAAAACCCTCAATCTGGCTCGAGAAATCCGCGGTACCGAAGGGGGCGGAGCCAGCAACAGCTGGGTTGTCTCGGGAAAAAAATCAGTGACCGGAGGGCCGATTCTGGCCAACGACCCTCATTTGGGCCACCGATCGCCCGGCATCTGGTATGAAGCCCACATGGTGTCTCCCTCCTTGAATGTTTCCGGGGCATTGCTGCCCGGCATACCCTTCGTCATCATCGGCGCCAATGAGCATGTGGCCTGGGGTTTCACCAATGTCATGGCAGACGATGCGGATTTCTATATCGAGAAGATAAACCCCGCCAACCCCGACCAGTATGAGTTTATGGGGCGTTGGGAAGACATGTCGATCAAAGAAGAAGTCATCAAGGTCAAAAACGCTGATAATGTAAAATTCAAGATTAGACTAACCCGCCATGGCCCGATTGTTGATGAGATCAACCAGTATAAAGAGCCTAGAAACACGGCACTTTCCGTACGGTGGACCGCTTATGAGATGCTTGCGGCCAATCCTTTTTATTACCTCAACACGGCCAGGAGCGTAGATGATATCGAAAAAGCGGCAGATCATTTCAAATGTCCCGGTCAGAATTGGGTCTATGCCGATGATCAGGGCAACATCGGCTATTGGGCGGCCGTGGGTATTCCCATTCGAGACGGTTTTTCCGGAGCGGTCCCGGTTCCCGGATGGGATGGCAAACATGAGTGGCAGGGCTATGTTCCGACCCGGCAGCAGCCGCATCTCAAAAATCCGGCCCGGGGCTGGATCGCCACCGCCAACAACAAGCATATGGGCGCTGACTACCCCTATACGATATCGCACTATTACGCCATGCCGGATCGCTTTGTACGTATCGAGGAGCTGATTACCGCCAAGCAAAAGTTCGACACTCAGGACTTCGCGAAAATGCAAGCTGATTTTTATGTGGTACTTGCCAGAGAGTGGGTTCCGCTGATGCTGGCATCTTTATCCGGAAAACAATTTTCAGATATAGAAAATGAGGCCATCGTTACCTTGAAGAATTGGAATTTTGTTGCCGGGACCGAAGACATCGCCCCCACGGTATTTCATGCAACCGTCAATGCAATGATAAAAAACACTTTTAAAAAAAGGCTGGGGACGGATCTTTACGGGCAATACCTTAGAAATAAAGACGTGGTATTTAATGCCATGCGAAACCTGATGGCCGCGGACCGGAGCAGTTGGTTTGACGATCCGGATACGGCTGAAAAGGAAGGCATCGACGACATCATCGCCAAAAGTTTCAGCGAGGCTATGATTTATCTTGAAGAAAGAATGGGTTCAAATGTTGACCATTGGAAGTGGGGTGATCTTCACACCCTGACCCTTTATCACCCCTTCGGTAAAAGTTCGTCTCTGATGGGATACTTTATGAACATCGGGCCGAATCCTATGGGCGGCAGCATGGCTACGGTAAATCCCCAGCCATACAAACTATCGGAGCCCTGGGAAGGATACCACGGCGCTTCGCTGCGGTATATTATTGATTTTGCCAATCGCCAAAATTCTCGACGCGTGATACCGGCGGGAATTTCAGGCAACTTTATGAGCCCCCATTATGATGACCAGGCCGAACTCTGGCGTACCGGAAAATACAGGCCGTTTGTGTTGGATCGTAAAGGGGTCGAGGCGGATGCACGCTACGAGCTGAAGATGATGCCCGGATAAAAGTTACTTCAGATCAATCCCTTTTTGGCTGCCAATTCTTCGATCTCATTAACAGACATGCGATCCAATTGCTCAAGCGAAATGCCCAGCTCAGATGCCGCCGATTGCTTCAATGGCTTTGCTTTCGGGCTGTTTAAGAGCTCGTTTGAATTGGCTAAAGGCGCATCGAATTCATCTTTAGAACCGGTTGGCTTATCTGCCTCCGTTTTGGCGCCTCTTCTTTTGGTATACCAAAGCAAAAGATTCAGCGCGACGACCACAACCCCAAGTATAAGTAATAACGTTTTCATTTTTTAACCATCCCATATGGCTTATTGGCATTTATTCCGAATACTTTAGCTTCTAATTGAATTCCGATTTGCGGATGGCCAACCGTTCTGGGTCGAAAAATAGGGGATGCGGTTGATTAAATGGATCTAAGATAATAATGTAGCGGCAATGATCCACAATCACCTTCAAAAGATTTTTTAATTCTAAAATCTGCACTTTTTATAATCAGTGAACGGAGACGAAAGATGGATTTATCATTTGCCGATGTCCAATATGACCTTCGTTCAGGAATTGTTGAACTTAAGGCCGGGCATCCGGACCTCGCTTTGTTGCCTGCGGCCGGCCTGATGCAGGCCACTCAAGTTATACTCGAGCGGGAGGCACCGCAGGCCTTATCTTACGGTGCTGAGCAAGGACCCGATTGTCTGATTCAGCAGTTGAGTGGCTGGTTGGAGCGTATGGAGGGTGCATCCCTTCCCTCAGAGCAACTGATGATTACGGGCGGTGCCTCCCAGGCACTGGATATGCTGTGTTTGTTGTTGACCCAACCCGGAGATATCGCCCTGGTGCAGTCCCCGACGTATCATCTGGCCTTACGCGTGCTGCGAGACCATGATTTGGAGTTGCTATCGGTTCCGTGTGACAAAGCCGGTATGCAGGTCGATGCCCTGGAAGAAATGCTAAAGTCGTTTCGGAGTCGGCCAAAACAGCCGCGTCTGCTTTACCTGGTTTCCACTTTTAGCAATCCGACCGGTCTTTCGCTGGGTGTTGAGCGTCGTAAGGCATTGGCAGGCTTGGCCCGGGAATATGATTTAATCGTTGTAGAGGATGATGTCTATTATCAGCTGTGGTATGACCAAGCGCCGCCCCCATCGATCTACCATCTGTCAGCGTCTGAATCGGTCATACGATTGGGATCTTTTTCCAAGATTTTAGCACCGGGTCTGCGTCTGGGATGGATGATGGCCCCACCCCAAATCGTGCAGCGTTGTGTTCAAAGTGGTGTCCTGGACAGCGGCGGCGGTCTGGGTCATTTTACCGCGCACGTTGTGGCCGCCTTCATCGAGCTGGAATTGCTGGATCCCCATGTTGAGATGCTACGCGCTAAATATCTTGAACGCCGCAACCTGCTCATTGATGCCCTCGCGAAACATTTGCCCAAAGATTGCCATTGGATGACACCCCCGGGCGGATTTTATGTATGGTTGCGGTTGCCACCGGGGATAAATAGCGCTGATTTTTTACGTACCGCCGAAGACGCGGGTGTGTCCTATATACCGGGCGGCAGGTTCTTTATACAGGGTGGTGGTGAGGACTACTGCCGCCTAAACTTTACGATGGTCTCCCGCAATGAGTTAGAAGAAGGCGCCTATCGGCTGGGTTCGGCGTTGAGCAAGTATCGGTAGTAAATCAAAAAAAGCAATTGATCTTTGAAGTACTATGTTTTTTTTTCGTTGCGTGTTGCGTGTTGCGAGTTATAGATCGCGGAGTTTGGTCTGCATTTTTTTAACCCGTAACCCGGAACGCGGAACTCGAAACGATATAATCGGCAGTGCTATTTCTGTAAATTATCGAACCAGGTCCTGTCTGCCAACACGACGGACGTTTCGACCTGGCGTGCAGAAATCGACCAGTACTTTTGGAGCAATCGATTCTTTTCCCGTTCGGACACCCGCTTGAAGCCATATTTTTCATAAAAACGAATCGCCCAGGCGGCATCCGCCCAGGTGCCGATGAGCATCGGGCGATCGGTCTGGCGGCAAAGCTCGTCCAGTAATTGTTTTCCGACACCCTGGTGTTGGTGCGCCGGCCGCACGTAGGCATGCCGGATGAGGGTGACGTCCTGAATATGTTGAATCCCCATGACACCGATCAGGTTGGCATCGGCTTCAAATCCCCAAAAAACGACCCCCGCATCGATTTCATGTTTTAGCTCATCTTTAGACATGTAAGGTATGTGCCAACAATCTTCGGGAATGACACCCTTATACTTTTGCGCGGCCTCGTTGATAATAGAATAAAGCGTCTCAAAATCCTGATGATGGCATTGACGAATCATGGCCTTTCCTTTAAAACAAAAATCGATTGAATAATTACTCACGCAAAGCCGCTAAGCCGCAAAGAAGAATACTCTAAATAATAAAAAAGCCCTTGCCGTCTTTGCGTGAGAATAAACCATCTAGCTCATTTTAGGCACTTCCAGTTTGTGATAGCTTAAAATGTACCAAACATCAAGCTACGGAACAAAGAGGTATTTTCAACCGTGATACGGTTCCTATCGGGTGGGCTTCTGTGGGTATGTCTATCCCCATTGCTCTATGCCGCCATGAGCGCGGCAGCCAAATTAGCCGGGGCCCACGTAAGTGTTTGGCATATTGGGGTGGGACGCTTTGCCCTCGGCCTGCTGCTGGTCCCGCCGATTGTCAAGGCACTCGGGCTGAGCCTCTGGGGCAAACAGCGTTTTCTTCTTACCGCCAGAGGCCTATGCGGCTCGGTTGCCTTCCTGCTTTTAGTCGCATCCTTACAGCGGATTCCGCTCTCTGTGGCACTGATAATTTTCTACTTGTACCCCGCCTTCACGGCCCTTTTGTCGCCCTGGGTCACAGGCGAGCCTGCTTCCCGGATTGCCTGGCTTTTTATTGGCTGTGCATTCATCGGGATTATCCTGATTTTATGGCCGTCTGAAACTTCCACGGCTTTGAATCGGGGCCATCTATTTGCCGTCATCGCATCGGTTTTGTGTGCCCTGACCCTTCTTCTGGTGCGGCGATTAAGCAAGGAAAACAACATTTACACATTGTTTTTCTATCTTTGCTTGACCGGCACAGCTGCCGGACTGGGGCCTTTACTGATGCAAGCGGCACCCATTCTACCTCAGCAAACAGCCGGCTGGCTGGGCGTTGCTGCCGTGGCTGTTTTTTCAATCGGTGCGCAGCTTTCCATCAACCAGGCTTTGGTGCGCATTCCGGCACCGAAGGTCAGCGTTATGATGACAGCCGAGGTGCCGCTGGTTGCCGCATTTGGTGTGCTTTATCTGGGTGAGCCTCTTGGCTGGAAGCTGGTCGTCGGGGCCTTGCTGATCTTCAGCAGTGGGATTGGCCTCAATCTCCTGCCGGATAAATCCGCCTCGAACTGATCCATGGCCTTATTTTAAAGAACAACCGACGGCTTTTGTTTCCAAAATCCGGTAGCCTGTTCAAAAGCATAAGCCAGCTGCAATACGCCCATTTCGTCCTGGTGCCGGCCGACAATCTGAATTCCCACCGGCAGGTTGTCCTTTGTAAAACCGCAGGGTACGGATATCGCCGGCAAACCGGTTGCGGTGATATAATAGCAGGACTTCATCCAGTCGATATAAGTCCCCATTTTTTCGCCGTTAATTTCCTGGATGTAACGCTGTTTTACATCAAAAGGCGGGACCTGACTTACCGGAAGTATCAAAAACGCATAGGTATCCATGAATTTTCTAACGCGGTGATACAGCTCGGTCCGTTTGCGTTCGGCATGTCCTATCTGAGGCCCGGTGAGTTTCAGGCCCTCTTCGATATTCCAGATTAAGGTATCTTTTATTTTGTCCCGATGGCTCTCTAGGAGTTCGGATAAAACGAGCTCGAAGTGTCAGGTGGGCTTCCATTACCTCGGTGGCAGATAATTCTTTTGCGCGGATACAGCGGGCCATCTCGGTAGCGGTCAGAAAACAGATCTCTGTCTCTGGCATGAAATCCTCCAGTTTTTACGTGGCCAGCGCAACCACCGTCGCCATTAGCAGCTCGCAAGCCAAGCCGATATCTTCAAACCGGCTGAACTCTTCCGGGCAATGGCTGCGGCCCTTTTTGCTGGGCACGAAGATCATGCCTGCCGGCGTTAAATCTGCTAAAATAGCGGTATCATGACCGGCGCCGCTCACCATCCTCAGCGGTTCGATATTTATTTCCCGCGCTTTTTTATCCATTAGATCCACGATCTCGGCACTTAGCGATACCGGCAACGCGCTGGATAGCGGGGTGATCTCTAATTCGAGGCCGCGTTCGGTGCAAATGTCTTTGGCTGCCCGTTTGATTGTGGTGACGGTTGAATCCAAAATGGTTTTATCGGCATTACGGATATCTAAGCTGAACGTGACAGCGCCCGGGATGACATTGGTCTGCCCGGGTTCACATCGGATGCGGCCGACTGTCCCCACGGTGTCCGATCCCATCTTGCAGGCGATCCTCTCCACTTCGATAATGATGCGGGCGGCGGTCTGCAAGGCATCGGCACGGTGATCCATCGCAGTGGTGCCTGCATGGTCTGCGGTCCCGGTGACGGTGATGTCGAGGTGCTGGATGCCGACGATCGCTTCCACCAGGCCGATTTTATGCCCCCTGTTTTCCAGCACCCCACCCTGTTCGATGTGGACCTCTAGCATGGCCCTGAGCTTTTGAGGCTCGAGCACTGAGGTATCATTAACCTCAAACCCCGCTGCCGCCATAGCCTCCGGATAGGTAATCCCCTTGTTGTCTTTGATGTCGAATAGGCGCTTTAGGTCCAATTTTGCGGTCCATGCCAGGCTACCCAGAAGCCCCCAGTTGAACCGTGATCCTTCTTCCTCTGCAAATATAACAATGTCAATTGGCCGGTGGTGCCTAAATTTGTCGGCCGCCATTATACGGGCGGCCTCAATGGCTGTCACGATCCCGACCACTCCGTCAAATCTGCCGCCGTGGACAACCGTATCCAGATGTGAGCCCATCATGACCGCCGGAGCGCTGTCATCGGTACCGGGTAAACGGGCTCTAATATTACCAGCCCGGCAATATGAAATTTGGGCACCGAGGTCGGTGAGCTCTTTAACCACATAGGCAGCGGCGGCTTGATATTCCTTGGAAAATGTCAGACGGGTAATTCCTTTTTCTGGCGTGGCATTGAAGCTGTTTATAATTTCAATGTCTTTCTGGATACGCTTGATTTGTGGTTTCATAGGCTGAAGAAGTTTGAAGCCAGGGTGTCTGGACACCCGGGCTCCGGGTAATGTTTTCGAATGCAAACAATTTCAGGAGATCTTAATGCCCCGCCTATAACATACGCAATCCGTTTTTGCACGCTGAAATCAGCAACCAATATCTAAGAGAATCCGGCAAATCTTATGGCCGTATTTTCTCATTGATCGCGGGGTTAGAAGTATGCCATACAGTCTATCAGTGTATTAACTGTTGAAAAGCATCCCGCTATTCCAATACGATGGATCTGCTTGTTAGTATATATTGAACCTTTTTTGCCACAAAATGCATAAAAATTACAACTGAGATACTTAAATCAAGAGAGGTCTTGTCATGGAAAATGTCCATCAACTGGTGAGTGAACACAAAGATCTAATTATTAAAATACGCCGCGACCTGCATCGGATTCCTGAAACGGCTTACACCGAAAAGAAAACCGCCGCCTATGTGGGCGATTATCTCAACAGCCTGGGGCTTAAAGTCCAGACCGGAATTGCCCAGTATGGTGTGGTGGGGCTGTTAGAAACCGATCGACCGGGTCCAACGGTGCTGATCCGCGCCGATATGGATGCCCTGCCTTTAAAGGAAGACACCGGGCTTGACTTTGCATCCGAGCACGATGGCGTGATGCATGCCTGCGGTCATGACGCCCATATGACCATGGTTTTAGGGGCTGCAACCGTTTTTACCAAGATCCAAAATGAACTCGCCGGCAATATCAAGTTTTTATTCCAACCGGCGGAAGAAGGGCCCGGCGGGGCTAAACCCATGATTGAAGCCGGCGTGATGGAAAATCCAAAGGTAGACTATTCAATCGGCTGCCATGTATGGCACGATATTCCGGAAGGTACGATCGGCGTACGATCGGGACCGTTTCTGGCGGCCATGGATCGCTTTGATCTGAAAATAAAGGGCAAAGGCGGGCATGGCGCCATGCCGCACCTGTGTGCCGATCCGCTTGAGGTGGGCACTCAGGTCGTAAGCGCCCTCCAGCGGATCGTCAGCCGGCAAACGGATCCGCTGCAACCGGCGGTCGTCACCATTGGCACATTTCACGCTGGAACCGCCTTTAATATTATTCCGAGCGAAGCTGAACTGAGCGGGACCACGCGGACCTTCAACCCGGAAACCTGGAATGCCTGGGAAACGCGCCTTGAAAAGGTGATTCGTGGTGTGTGTGAATCCATGGGTGTCGATTTTGAACTTAAATTCAGCCAGGGATACCCGGTTACGATCAACGATGAATCCGCAGCCGAGGTTGTGCGCCGCTGTGCAGTCAAAGTGGTTGGTGAGGATAACGTCGTTAAGCCCCAGCGGACCATGGGGGGTGAAGATTTTGCATATTATGCCCAAAAGTCTAAAGGTTGTTTTTTTGCCCTCGGTGTAGGTCGCGAAGGCGCCGCAACGGTTCACAACCCAAAATTTGATTTTAATGAAGATGTTTTGATGTTGGGCGTGGAAACGCATTGCCGGGTTGGGCAGGAACTGCTGAGTGATGGCTAGAACCGGATGAATTAAAGGGAAGATGCGCGATGCAAAAGATAAATCTATTTAAGATGAACCGACCCGAGGTCGAGGCGGCCATTGCCGCCGGTTTTGACACGGTTATTGTCACGTTGGGCTCCACCGAACAGCATGGACTGCACCTGCCGCTGGGGACCGACGCCATATTGGGTGAGACCCTGGGGGATCGTGTGACCCGTGCGCTGGGTCACGCCCTGATGACACCGTGTTTGCCGATTGGCTGCTCCGAACACCATATGGACTTTGCCGGCAGCCTGACCCTGAGTCAGGAGACCTTTAGCCAGGTATTGTCCGATCTCTGTCGCAGCCTGGCGCAGCATGGATTTGATTATATTGTTCTGATCTCTTTCCATGGGGGTAATTTTACTCCACTGGCAAGAGCAGTTAAAGCC
>JASFIU010000042.1:0-17002 GCA_050122495.1 Desulfobacterales bacterium
CGGTGGCCTGCACGCCATATAAAATCTTCATTCAGTTTATCCTTCTAGACAGTTATCCCAAAACCATGATACCCGTAAACGCACATAAAATACCGACCACCATCCCGGCGAGGACATCCGTTGGATAATGTACGCCGAGGTAAATTCGAGAAACACCGACCAGCAAAGCCCAGAGGTACACGGGTACCAGCAGGACCGGGAAAAAATGACTGATAAGAGTGGCAATGACAAAGGCAGCGGCAGTATGACCGGAAGGAAAGCTGAATTGATCGCTGGGTGAAATGCGTTGATGCACACCGGAGACCACTTCACAGGGACGATCCCGTTTAACCCTCTGCTTTAAAATTTTATAAAGCGGCAGCTCAAGTGCGAATGCCAGCAGTGCCGAGAGAAGGAAAGGCCAGGCAATCTGAGGCTTAATGAAATAAAAAAATAGCGGTACGGCTGGATAGTAATAGCCGTTACCGCTGTGGGAAATCCAGGGCATGACAACTGAGATCAGTCTTCTGCCGTTCAAGCCAAAGATGGTGTTTAAAAAGACCACATCCCAGTGCGTGATGCTATCGACAAAGGTTTTCATAGTCTAAACTCACCAAATATACTAATGATGCGGAGTTAGGCGCTTATTAGTTTTTGGTTTGTTTTTCGCTAAAAAATACAGACAGATAGGAGTTAAAGTCCGCTGTTGATCACCAGATCGGTAATGGGCCCACGCGATTTTTCCCCCTTTAAAACAAGATGTGAATATATTTTGCTGCCTTTAAATTTTTTGACCGCCCAGTTAAGGCCATTGTTTTCCTGATTTAAATACGGGTTATCCACCTGATGGATATCACCCAGACAGATGCATTTGACGCCTTCACCCATCCTGGACAGAAGCGCACGGCATTCGGATCTGGACATATTCTGCATTTCGTCGATGATGACGACTGAATTTTCAATATTCATGCCCCGGATGAACGCCAACGGCAAAACCTCGAGAAATTTATAATTAAATTGGGGCGGATAGGATTCCGCATCAATGAATATTTTGTTGGCTGGACGCAGATGGTGAAGCTTGATCATCAGGTCCGAAATATAGCGGGTATAGGGCTCTATTTTTTCCTCGATTTTTCCCGGCAGATACCCCAGCTTCTGACCGATTTCGATCATGGGTTTGATGACATAGATTTTTTGATGACGCTTTTTTTGCAGCACCAGGTAAAGTGCCGCAGCGAGCGCCAAAAAGCTTTTGCCATAACCTGCATCACTCTGGATCGATAAAAGGTGAATATCGGAATTGGTCATCAATTCCAGTGCCAGATTCTGGTAAATTGTGCGCGGGGTGACATTCCATATTTTGTGCTGATAATCGATCAGCTTTTTGCCCCGCACACCTTCAAACACCGGTTTGCCCTGCTCATTCCAAATAAACGCATTAGGCACAATCTCCTCTATCGTCGAAACAAAACCGGTAAAGTATTCAGCCGCAGATTTAAACGGCACCGATTCTTTATAGATCTCGCTTTTAATTCCCTGCAGGCCGGCCTGCAGCTGAAATAATTTGTCATTGGTCACCAGAATGGGCTTTTTCAAACCACTGTTTTGGATTTCTTTTAGGATAAAATTATCCACGAGATTGGAATAAGCACTCGCAACACCGCTGGAGTTTAATACTTGATAATGGTCGGGATGATCATTCAGATATTGGATAACCCGGGCGACGATATGTCCCCATTTGGCGTTACGCTTAAATTTGTTCAGTTCTAACAAGACATGATAGGGAATGTAGATCTTATTCTCATTACCGTTGCGCAGTTTGGATAGGGCATTGGGGTCTTCGAGCAGCACGTTGGTATCAATAACATAATGTTTTTCATTGACCATAATTAGAGCCTTTCGCTGATTAATATTTTGGGATCAAGGCGCGTGGCACGGATAAAATTCAGGAAATGAATAGGCAAAGTTGTTAAACCTTTGCTAAAATCGGCAGGCGAATAAGAGGTAGAGCCAAGACAACTGAAAGTTTGGAAAACCGTTGACATCGAGTGCAACAATTGGAATGCGTTCGAGTTTGCCAAATTCAAATACACCCGCTTCCGAAGTATCAATGGAGAATGACGTTAAACAGCTATCAATCAATGGCTTTCAAATTTAAGTATCTTTAAGATGTTAGCAAACCGTGAAATTGGGATTAGAAATACGTAATGATTGTGGGGGAAAGGCAGTTGGCGCATTGGATCCAATCGAGTTGTGTGCTTTGGATTAGTTATATTCAGCGAATAAATTCATATGGCTTGGGGAAGGGGCAGATTAAAATCATCAGCGGCAGCCCCATATATTTTCCAGGTATGATGAAAAGCACCATCGAAAAAGCGCTCTTCCATGTATTGTCGCGCTGAACGGCCCATTGCCCTGGCTACTGTCGGATTTGAAATTAAAAAGTTCAGGGCCTCTACAATGCTATGGGTATCATCGCCTTTAATCGCCAGTCCCGTTTTGCCCGCTATGATGTTTTCCTGGGGCCCCCCGCGATCTGTTACAATTGCCGGCAAGCCCGAGGCCTGGGCTTCCAGAACAACCTGTCCGAATGAATCTGTCGTGCTGGGATAAATAAAGATATCACAGGACGCATATACCGTGGCGAGATTATCCCCTTTTAGATATCCGGTAAAAATACAGGGCAACTTCCTGAGCTCGTTTTGCATTTCATCAAGATAAGGGCCGTCACCAACAACGATAAGCTGAGCATCTTTGCGCTGCTGATAAATCAATTTAAAAGCCTGGGCCAACATATGTAAGTTCTTTTCCTTGGAGACCCGGCCGACATAAAGCAGTTTCAGGCTGTCATTGACCCGATAGCGTTTCTTTAAAAAGCCGTTATTTTTCCCGGGATGAAATCTTTCGATATCAACGCCATTGGGCAGCAGGCGGATTTTATCGGAATCTATCCCTCTTTGCACCAGTTCATCGAAAGTGCTTTGAGAGGGCACATAAACCTGACCCATTTGATTGTAGAACCAAATCGTGTATTTCCACGCCAGCTGTTCCATCAAACCATCACCGGTTATAAATTGAGCATAAAGCGGCAGGGAGGTGTGATAAGTGCCGTTAATCGGGAGTTTTAACAGCTTGGCAACCAGCAGTGCCGCCATGCCGATGGGTCCCGGGGTAGCGGCATGAATTCGGGTAAAGTTTTCCTGATAACAAAATTCCAGCATTTCCATCAATGGCGGATAAAACAACTTTGATTCCGGATACGCAGAAAAGTCATAGGCACCGATGGGCTTGAAATTTCTAATTCCGGTTTTGCCGGAGAAATTTTCACCATCACAGGTAACGACGGTCAGCCTTTGGTTGTATTTGGTGGCAGATGTTACCTGCTGCTGCAGGGTAAGGGCCACCTCATTGATACCATAGAATGTGTCCGTGAAAATAGCGACATTTTGGCCAAAGCCAGCACTTGTTGCCCCCGGTCTTTGACTCTGGAATCTTTTTTCAACCATGCGTTGAAAATGCCGGTGCTTGTTATATTGGGCAAACGCCACAAAATAAGGCACCAGCAGTGTATAGAATCCGCCGGCGGAACCGATGGTATGAAATATATTAAATAGATGGGCACCGGAGAAATGATCCAAGAGATGGTTGGCAAACTGCAAAAGAACCCGATTCGATATTTCTTTGACAAAAATAAACCACCGTTTTTCCAAATCACAGTAATTTGTGCCATCATTTTCAGTAATCGAAAAAAGTTGAGGATTCTCGGCAAAGAGCTTGCCGGTTTCCCTGCGCAGCAATTCCATCATTGTATCAGGTGCACTCTCCGCAATTTTTTTCTGACGCCGATATTGTCGCAGGATATGCAACTTTTTAAGAAAACCAGATGGCTCACCATGCAGGGATCGCAGAGAGTGGTCAATAAATTTTAAAACATCATCTTTGGGCACAAAATTTCCCAAACCGAGTTTCTGGCGATAAAATTGATAAGCAATGCTGTAAAGATTGCGCGCCAGGTTTAACGGTGATGAGGGCTGACTGACAACTGTTGTTTCTCGGGTATTGAACCCATGGAGAAAGGTATCCAAAGAATCTGCATTTGCCACTTCGGTAAAGGTACGCGCGATGTTGAGCGAGCTATGATCATCTGACCCGCCGACAAAGGCTTTTTCCCAGGGCTCTGGAATCTTTGCCAAAAGAGAATGTTTATCTGCTAATCGAAATATATCTTCCGGGTTTAACTGCATTAATATTTGTTTCAAGCATTCATTTGATTCAGGGCTGAAATCGCCGTTGAGCTCAAAATTTTTAAACAGCAAAAGGCATTTTTCAAAATGCTCGACAGTTAAGTGATCATTGACCGCATACATGGGATGCGCTAAGGCGTGAGGAATGCTTTGCATTTGAAGATACTCAACAAGGTCATAAAGACTACTACGAAATTTCTGAATGTCTTCGTGTTGACTTTCATTGATATTAAAAACCAGAACATGCACTTTACATTGGTCCTCGGGAAAATAAGATGTCACCTCTTCGCTGATAAACGTGCCCGGCAAATAGGCGATCTCTAAAGCCCCATCGATGCGATTATGATCGGTGATGGTGACCAGCGACATACCGCGGTTGTGCGCAATGCGGTAAAGGTCCAGGGGTTCCGTAAAGCTTTCCGGGCAGCCAATTTTTTGCAAAAACCATTGCGATGGCCGTCTCGAATACTTTGAGTGAACATGCAGATCAGCGCGCATACTATTTTCTCCTTCTGCGATTGAGCGAATATAACTCTTTTTATGAAACCAGGCGGTTGTTAAAATAATATTAAAAAAGATTTAAAAATTAGTTAACGTTTAACTGCCAGCCCTTATTTTGCGGGTTATTCTGCCATATAGTCATGATAAACTCAGACGCCCAAAGGAATTATATGTGGTAGTACATTTAAGTGCGGGGAGGGCAAGAAGTTATACACGTTCAAGCAAAAATTTTGCTAGAATAAAAATATCCTTGCCTATCATAGAAAAACTGATTACAGTTTATAGTAATAAAATCTCATGAATGACTGTAAGAGGAAATTGAAATGGAAAAGCGGATCAGAAAGCAATTCACTCTGGAGCTGGAAAATGTGAAAAAGCGCATTCTCGCCCTGGGGGCGCTTGCGGAAGAACGCGTCCAGATGGCCATCAAGGCCATTGATACCAATGATTCGGATCTGGCACAAGAGATCATCAAAAAAGACTATGAAATTGATGAAATCGAAGTCGAAATCGAAGAGGAATGTCTCAAGATACTGGCACTGCATCAGCCGGTAGCAATTGATTTGCGATTTCTTATCGCCGTCATTAAAATTAATGGCGAGCTAGAGCGAATCGGTGATCAGGCCGTCAATATTGCCGAACGCGTGGGGGTTACCGCCAAACGCGAACAACTCGATTTTTATTTTGACTACTCATCCATGGGAGAAAAAGCGCAAGCCATGCTCAAAATGAGCCTGGATGCTCTTATTAGCCTGGATTATGACCTGGCGTTTAAGGTTGTCATGATGGATGATGAAGTCGACGCGATCAAAAATGAAGCCTACGATAAAATCAAAACAGCCATGGGAGAAAACCCGGATAAAATCGGATATTTAATCAATTTATTATTAATCTCCCGCCACCTGGAGCGCCTGGCGGATCATGCCACCAATATCGCCGAAGAAGTTGTTTATCTGGTTGAAGGTGAAATCATCCGGCATGCGCCCTATCCGCAAACGTAAATCCTAACGCATTAAATTGGGCAAGAACATGACAATTGCCGGGAAGGCGATCAGGATGATCATAACGATCAGATCGCAGATGAGAAACGGCGCGGCTGCCAGGCATATCTCTCCCAGTTTAGTGCCCGGCGGCGCCGACCCTTTCATCACAAAAAGTAACATCCCAAAAGGCGGGGTCGACATGGCCATCTCCAGATTCAGCAGCATCAGAATGGCAAACCAGATGGGGTCATAGCCCAGGCCCTCGATGACCGGCATGTAAATCGGAATCGTGATCATCATCATGGAGACCTGTTCCATGAAGGTGCCCAGGATCATCAGTATCAGCATCATCCCGATCAGGACCATAATTCTCGACATTTGAATGTCGTTGACAAGGCTGACAAGTCCCTGCGTGCTCCCGGTAAAAGCGAGAATAGAGCTATAGGTCTTGGAAGCCGCAATAATCATAAAGGCCATCACCGCAACCTGCAGTGTACCTTTCAGGGACTTTTTTAAAACTTCTATATTAAACTTTTTGTAAAAGCAGGCCAGGATAATCGTTCCGATCGCACCCGTGGATGCGGCCTCGGTGGGTGTCGCAATACCGAGGAAAATAAAACCGAGGACCAGAAAAAAAATGAACCCCAGTGGCAGGACGTATTTCGTAAATTCCGATAGCTTTTCCCAAAGCGAATGGTGCTCGACCTCATAGGCCGGTGCGATTGAGGGGTTTAAGCGCGATCTCCCAAATACATAAAGGCCATACAGCACGGCCAGCAGGAAACCGGGTATGGCCCCTGCGACCAGGACCTTTCCCACCGATATCTCCGCCAGGCTCGCATAAACGACTGCTAATGCGCTTGGCGGGATGAGCATCGCCAGCCCGCCGACCCCCACAATGGGACCCAGTATCATCGGGTTCTTATACCCGCGCGCCCGCATTTCGGGCACCATGATCTGCCCCAGCATGGCTGTATTTGCGATGGTGGATCCGCTCAAGGTCGAAAACAGGGCGCCTCCGGTAATGACAATCAGGCTCAGCCTGCCGGGAAGCTTTCCGATCAACTTGTCAAACACATCCAGCGTGCGCTTGGCCATGCCGGAATGCAGCATCAATTCGCCCATAAAAACAAAAAGAGGGATGGGAGCTAAAGAGAAGCTTACCAGGGATGAAAATATCTGTTGTACGGAAAGGCTGATACCGTCCAGCCCGCCCATAAAGATGTAAGCCCCGATGAAATTAATCAGCAGAAATGCAAAAGCAATGGGGAGACCCATGGCCAGAAAAAAAATCAAGCCCCCGATTAAAAACGACAATGTCGCCCACCACTCCATATCTGTATCTGTACCTCAGGTTTAGTTATCTCAAATACTGACTTTCAATTAATCTTCTTCCCGGCCGGGTTTGGATCGAATTTTTTTAAAGAAATTGCGAACGAACTGAATCGAAAGGGTTAGGCCACCTAAAGGGATAATAAGAAAAAGCGGAGATTTCGGAACGATGACGCCTTTTACCTCCATGATTCCGCGTTGATAAAGATCAATGGTGTGAATGGTGCCGAACCAAAAAATGGCGACGGAGACAACAAACCCCAATATATCATTAATGATATCCACTTTGCGGCGGGTCGGTGCATAAAGCCGAGATAGAACGGTATCGATCCTGATGTGCCCCCCTTCTCTCAGGAGCCAGGCGGCACCCAGGAAGGTGAACCACAATAGGCCATACTCGGTATACTGGAGCGTCCAGATGGGCGCCCGGAAACCCAGATAGCGAATCAGAGCCGAAACAGTGACAAAAAAGGTTATCACTAGAATGATAATACCCGCCAGATAGGCCAGAAACTCGATGATAAGATCAAAAGCATTCTTACTTATTTTACCATCCCTTACAGCCATGCCTTACTCCCAATAAGTTCACGAATCCACCAGAAATATTCTCATGCGCGACATTAAGCTGAAACGAGACATGCGGGCAGTGTTGCCCGGTGAAATTCCCCGAACCGTTTACGGGGAATTTCACCGATGGGTTTTTTATTTGGTTAGCAGTTTACGTAATTTGGGCGTATACGTAGACTCCATCTTGAGCTGGCCCTTCCACCCTTCCTCATAGGCCATATCAAGATATTTTTGGGTGTCTGCCGGCGAGAACTCGACAATTTCCATGCCGGCTTTTTTTATCTCTTTGTATTCATTGCTGATATCATCGACGGTTCTGGCGTCGATGACAATAACCTCCAACCGCAAGGCTTCCATGAGCACATCCTGGATATGCTTGGGCAGTCCGTCCCATTTTTTGGCATTCATCAGCAGCGGGTGAGAAACTTTATAAAAAGGAGGGCCCGTAACGTATTTGGCAGACTCATGCCAGCCCCAGGGCCTGATACTGTCTAGCGGCCACATGATCCCATCGACAACGCCCCGCTCCAGGGCCTGATATACATCGCCCGGTTTGGTTGCGACCGGATTGGCACCCAGCGCTTTTAAGAAATCAACATACATTGAAGATGTCCGAATTCTTAGGCCTTTTATCTGGTCCACACCGGTAATTTTTTTGATGGTGTACAGTTGAAACGGCAGCTGGCTGCCGAGGGCGCCCAGATAGGTGGCGTTTAATTTCTTGCGATGAATCTCATCATAAATGGCATCCGCGCCGACATCTTTTTCCTCCTGGGAGGTCAGTTGCGACAGCTTGGTGGTATTGGCGGCCGGTACAACTCCAACATAATAAGCCGCCGTACCATAGTACATATCAACCTGACCCTTTCTGAGGGCTTCGGCCTGATTCGGGATTGGAATGACTTCACCCCCCCCGATGTATTTAATTTCAACCTCACCGGGATATTTAGCTTCAAGCATTTCATTGGCCCGCTTGATGTAGGGCAGATAATCCTTTTTAACGCCACTATGGTTTTTCCCCCAGGCACTAATGGCTTTAATCGTGGTTTTTGCAGCAGCTTCGCCGGCCATTCCCAGCGAAAAAACAATCGCCAGGCTAAAACAAAGCACGACTGCCAACATATGCAAATATTTCCGAGACATGTGTCCCTCCTTTCCTTGGTCGATTTACATTATAATAAATCCCTATTTTATTTCACAGCACCCTACCGGTACCAGAATCGAAATCACCTCCTTTCAACATAGATAGGGGATCTTATCGTTTGGGATCATCAAGGAAACACCGTATCCCACATTGTCCCATGGCTAAATTGAATAGATATATTTAAATTAAAACGGCTATTTGTCAACTTTTAAGATTCATCTTTGAAAAGTGGTTTCAACACCTCAGATTGAGTTCGAGGGCAAGGCGCAAGTCGAGTCAAAAGCGGCGCATACACAGTAGTATGTGAGCATTTTGAGTCGGGTTGACTCGCCCCTTAATATTCATAAAAAGAGATGTGAGATCCCGCTTACTTTGGCGGGGCAACACAGCCGTCGGATACTAGATGGGGTTTTGAAACCGCTTTTAATTGTATTTAGCCCATACTGGCGCCGCCTTCGGCGATTCTCCAAGCGGTGTTGATCAATCAACTTGGGTTGAACCATCACGAATTTGCAAAACTTATTTTTGCTCTCTTTCTTTCAAAATCAGGTCGTGCAGCTCACAGACTTTGGCGGCCGGCAGATCGCAGGATTTGTCAGACCTAGCTACAATTTTGAGCGCATCCGCCGGACAGACGGTTGCACAAACCCCGCACCCGATACACCATTCCTGATCCACGACTGCAATTTCATCTTCCAGATTCAGGGCGTCCACCGGGCAGATTTCCACGCACTGGCCGCAACCAATACAGGCATCTTTATCGGTTTCACGCAGGAAATAGGTCGCCATCAGGGTATCTCGGGGTATTTTGCGCCGTCTGATGTTACCGACATTCCAGCAGGCGCAACCGCAACAATTACAATTATGCAGGATCTCGCCTTCGGCATTGTCGACAAAGTGCACCAGACCGGCCGCTTCACTGCGTTTGATGACGTCCATGGCTTCGGCTTTGGTAATTTCCTTTGCCAGGCCTCTATCGATGACATAGCGGGCAAGGTCATTAAATTTCATACAAACATCCTTGGGATGCTCGCAGCCCTTGCCGACCAGATCATACGCTACCCGACAGGGGCAATGTGCGACGGCGATGCGTTTGGCATCCTCGATGATTTTCTCCATCGAATTGTACGGCACAACCGCCTGGATTCCCTGTTCGAGCGACTGCTTTACCGGAATATAGCGATAGGGTTTGGTTTTGGAAGTATAGGCCTCCGTGGTCACATTTCGGTTAAAATATTTGGCCATTGCCCTGGCCATGTTGCGGGCATGGGTTGTATCCTCGCCCTTCCAGAAGAACGTTTGGGGAAACCCAAAGCCCACCTGGTGCAACGCATACCCTACGTGCCCATCGTCTGTTGGGCCGCAAAATAACATTCCCCTCTGGGCCAGGCCCTCTAAAACGTTGACCAGCTCATCTCTGGGAAGATCAACCTTATTTAAAATCTCCTCGACCCCGACAGGCTGCATGGGGGTAACTCCGTTTGGAAGTAAAAGCGCGACTTCAGCTTCCGCTGGAGAGAAATTTTCCTTCAGAATCTCAATTAAATCTTCCTTGTAAGGGTAGGCCATACCCAGGTTCGATAAATGCTTACCTAACTTCTCATAGACATCTTGTTTTTCCACACGAATTCCTCCTTTATTTCCATCTTCTAATCCAGGCCGCGCGTTTCATCTCCACGTGTTTTATCTCCAAATGCAAACCGGCGAATATCGCGCTTGGACTGCTCCAGATGCTCACGGATGGCAGCCTCGATTCCGATATCATCCTTTTTTTCCAGACAGGTTAAAATTCGACGGTGGCCGGTAACTGCGGTTAAACCCGCTTCAGGAACATACAGGCTTTCGATCCGGTACCGCAGCATATGGCGTCGCAGCATCTGACACAGCTCAAGCAATCGCTGACTGCCGCTGGCTTTAACCAGCATTTCGTGAAATTCTGCGTCCCTCTCCACAAAATATTCGGGATGTCCGGCCTCTATTTCAGCTTCAGCCGTATCGATATTTTTTTTCAGCGCCTCCAGTTCTGCAGGCATAATCCGCTGCATCGCCCACCGGGCGGATAAAATCTCATTGACAGCTCGAATTTCACAAAGCTCCTCGACGTCCTCCCAGCTCATCTCCTTAACCCGATAACCGACCCGTGGCAAAGACTCGACCAGATTCTCCATCTCTAAAATATGGAGGGCCTCCCGAATGGGGGTGCGCGAAACGTTTATTTTTTTGGCTAACTGCCCTTCGACCAGACGCGTGCCGGAAGGAATACGGTTGGAAAGTATCTCGTTTCTCAGATACTCATAGACCTTATGTCGGATGGATACTGGATGTTCGATGACGAAATCGTCGGTAGGATCGGCCATGGAAAGGCTCCAGGTTCAGGTTGCAAACTGGGGTACAGTATCCCAATACACAATTGCCTTTGGTTTTGTCAACCCGAAACTTAATAAATTCAAAATTAAAATAACCACATAAAAACAGTGGGTTAAACGATAATACGGCCCGGTAAAGCTGCTCGGTATCACTTTATTAAAAGAAGCACCCTTGTTGACAAGTAGCCATAATTTCACTATTTAGTCTCATTTAACGGTTAATAAAAGGATCTGAGAATGACTTATTCGGCGCTGGAACGCTTCCACGATGCTTTAAAAGGAGAGCCGCAAGATCGGGTGCCCATATTTCCGATGAATGCCGCCTGGGCGGCTGTCAACTTCTCGGATTCGTCTCCAGCTGAGCTGGCCAAAGAGCCCCAAAGCGTCGTTGAAACTCAGATTCGAGCCATGGAAGCCGTCGGATATGACGCATTTTTTGCTTACGCCGATCCGTTGTATATTCCCCAGGCTTTTGGCTGTAAAGTCCGCTTTCTTGAAACCGGCCCGCTCTCCGATCCTCTGCCCCTTGCGATTACGCGCCCGGAAGATCTTGACAAGCTGCCGGTTCCGGATCCCCGAAAAGAGGAAAGGCTGGCGGCGACCCTGGAAATAATCCAGGGTCTCGGTGCTTACGGTGCCGGGAATATCCCCGTGCTGGGTCTGTTCGAAGGACCCATCACCACGACCTGCCGGATTTTTGAAGCCGAACTGATCATGCGCATGATTTATAAAAATCCACAGGTCCTGGAAGCCATACTGGATCGAGTGACCGCCTTTTTAATTGAATTTAGCCAAGCCCTGATCGAAAATGGCGCCAATGTTATTTTCCTCCCGGAACCCACCGCTTCCGCCGCTATGATTTCCCCCGCGGCCTTCCGCAAATTCGTTCTGCCCCGCCTGCAGACGATCACGGCCAAACTGGACGTCCCTTGTATTTTACATATTTGCGGAGACACCGCCCCGGTGCTCGACAGCATGGGTCAAACCGGAGCCGATGTGCTGAGTTTGGACCAATGCATGGACCTGGCCGAGTCCAGATCAGCGGTCCCGGATGCGGTCCTCGGGGGAAATGTGGATCCGATCAATTCACTGCTCAACGGAAGCCCGGAGCAAATCGCCGCAGATACCCTTAACTGTCTTCGCACGGCCGGAACCAGCCGTTTTATTCTCATGAGCGGGTGTGGCGTGCCCCCCCGGACGCCGGTAGAAAAAGTGGCGGCAATGATAAAAACGGCCAAAGCCTATGGACTGGGGCCGAGTAAATCCTAATGTCAGGTCTTAAAAAAAAGTTACAAAGGTTGCGTGCTACATTTTAGTTCGGAGGAGTTCTTAAGTGTCTATGGTTTCAGGTGTCAGTGTTCAGGTGTCAGAAAAATACAGAGGACAGAGGTCAAAGAGCGGACTGTTTCTGTTTTCCGACATCTGACTTCTGTCATCTGTTATCTGACGCCAACACCCGCCTGCGCGGCCGTAGCCGCTTCGGCGTGGCGAAGGCCCGAAACCTGAAACCTAAAATTTAGAACCGTCTTCTAGAAATTCCTTATGAGGCACAACTCGAGGGCTTATCTAAAAATGAGGTGAAGACAAATATGACCGATAACAAAATATCATCGCCGGTGGATACGACAAATGATTTGTCTGGAGATGAAACCATCGGCTATACTTTCTGCGATGGATGTAACCAGGGTCCATTTTGCGGAATTAAATTTTTTAAAAAGGACCATATCATCACCCGCATCGATTCCTGGCCCGGATATCCGGCAGCACCGCTGTGTTCCAAGGCCTATGGAACGCTCCAGCGGCTTTATCATCCCAATCGTCTCAAATACCCTTTGAAGCGAACCGGTCCCAAGGGATCGGGCACGCCCGAATTTACCCGAATTTCCTGGGATGAAGCCTACGACATAATCGTGGGCCATTTGAATCGCATTAAAAAGGAATACGGGCCCCATGCGGTATTTTTTTATGTCGGCGATCCCAAGGAGCCTCGGGCGGCCGTTTCCCGCCTGGCCGCCACTTACGGTTCGGCCAATTACGGCACCGAGAGCTCCACGGCCTGTCGCCGGGGCGCCATGCTGGCGGAACTGTTAACCTATGGATTTCCAACCCTGGGCGATCTACCCACTGAGAAAACCGGGGCCATGCTGATCTGGGGAACCAACCCGGCCTACTCCGGCCGGCCCTATATGATCCACGGCAAACTGGCGGATGCAAAAGAACGCGGCGTAAAATTTATCGTGGTCGATCCGCGCAACACACCCACCGCCGCAACGCTGGCCGACATCCATTTGCGACCCCGTCCGGCCACAACCGCCGCTCTGGCGGCCGGCATGATGCATGTCATTTTTAAAGAAGGCCTCCATGACCGGGCGTTCTGCGAGAATTGGATTCATGGCATCGACGAACTGCAGGACTATGTTAAAGATTTTACGCCCGAACGGGTTGAAAAGATCAGCTGGGTCCCAGCTGAAAAAATTGTTGAAGCTGCGCGCCTTTATGCTTCTAATGGCCCCGGCAATTTGCTGGTCGGGCCCCAGGGCACCACGCATGATCAAAATGCCACCAATAACCATCGGGCCATATTGATGATCCCGGCCATCTGCGGCTATGTTGACATTCCCGGCGGCATTCCCAAACCGAGTCAGCCGTTGGAAGGCATGGTTCCCTGGTTTGACGGACCGCCCAAATTTTCCATGCGCGCCAAGCTATTGGAAATGAAGGACCATCGGCTCGATAATAAAGAATTCCCGGTGTGGGCTGAAAAATTCTGGGAAGTGCAAACCAACCCGATGGTCGAATGGATAAAAGCCGGAAAGGTAAAAGCCTTTCTGGGATGGGGTTTCAGCACCATGATCTGGGCGCAGACCCACGAATACCAGCAGGCCATTGCCAGCCTTGGATTTTCCATGGCGGTGGATTATTTCTATCGTCCCTGGACCCATGACCATGTCGATCTGGTGCTGCCGGCGGCCATGAATTTCGAGCGCCTGGCACCCTTTGCCTTTTTCGGCCGGCAAATATTCGGCCGCACACCAATCAAGCCTCAGGGTGAGTGTAAAGAGGACTGGCAAATCGCCCTTGAGATCGGGACCCGCCTGGGATATCCGGATATCTTTTTTAACGGAGACGTGGAGGCGGCCTGTAACGATATTTTGAGCATGAACGGACTCACCTATAAGGACCTGAGGAAAAATCAGGAAAAGGGGGTCACGGTTCCGCCCCAGGGTCCGGATTCTTTTAAGAAATACGAAAGCGGAAAGATGCGACTGGACGGCAAACCCGGCTTTGCAACGCCCAGCGCCAAAATCGAAGCGGTCTCACTGGTTCTGGAAAAGCACGGCTACCCGGCCCTGTGTGAATACAAAGAACCGATGGCGGTCACCGAGGAATTTCCACTGGTATTGATCTCCGGCGGCAGAGTCCCCTACATTACCCACAGCAAGTGGCGCCAGGATTCGCCCTGGTTGTTCGAATTGCAGCGGCATGCCCTTTTGACGATCAACCCCCGGGATGCCGCCGCTCGAAAGATAGAAACAGGTGACGATGTCATTTTACAAACGCCGTGGGGCCGGATGACCGTGACGGCCAAACCGACGATTTTGGTTCCGGCCGGTATTGTGGGCGTCGAACATGGATGGAAAGATGCCAACGTCAATGAGTTGATACCGCGACAATTCGACCCCATCTCCGGATTTCCGCCCTATAAAGAAATTATATGCGAAGTGGCGAAAGCGTAAGCGCCACTTTAGAAGAGATGGTTTCAAAATCTTAGATCGGCTTCAAGGGTTGAAAGTGACCAAAGTAAACTAAAATGCATAGAGTGACTAAAGTTAAGGGGTCGCTCGCGCAGCGCAGGCGCTTGCGCCGCGTGGCGCTCCATCTTTTATATTAAATAGACAGAATTCCATAACTTTAGTCACTTTAGATTACTTTAAACTTTAGTTCACTTATTTATTGTGAGCATTTCAATTCGCGGGACAACGCAGCCATTGGGACTTAGGTGGGGTTTTGAAATCAATTCTAAAGATTAAGGAATGTAAGTAATGCCTAAATATGGAATCATTGTTGATCTGGACCGCTGCTCGGGCTGCATGACCTGTGTCGTTGCCTGTAAGCAGGAGAATCTGACCCGGCCGGGCGTATGGTGGAATAAGATCCTGGAGCTGGAAAATGAAACGCTGGACCGCATTACCTATCTACGGCATGCCTGCATGCACTGCGAGGATCCACCATGTCTGAAAGCCTGTTCGCGCGCGGCCATTTATCAACGCCCGGACGGTATCGTCCTCATCGATCATGAAAAGTGTGAAGGGGCCGGAGATTGTGCCGACGCCTGTCCGTATGGGGCCATCGATATCAATCCCGCTGCGGAGTATTTTCCGGATCAGAAGCTGCCCTTTGAAGAAGAAACGGCGAGCCACCGGCGACACCCGCCGGACAAGGCAGGCACCTGCACCCTTTGTGTTCATCGCATCGAAGCCGGACAGGAGCCGCTTTGTGTGGAAAGCTGTACCGCCACAGCCATGATTTTTGGTGATTTCGAAGATCCCAAAAGTTTGATTCATAAAAAACTAGACAAATCGGTACCTTTGCTGGACGCTGAAGGCAGTCATCCGAAGGTTCGTTACATTTTCAGTGACAACTTGTTGGCGGAGATAGAGGACAGAATCAGAAAAAATCCCAAAATGGTCAGATAATAAAAAATTCTGCACCAGCTTTTATTTCATTGCGCAACGATGCAATCATTTCGAATCGCTGCAGGTAAAGTCAAAGAAAGGGGACGGTCAAAGAAAGGGGACGTCTATGATTTTATTCAAACTGCAGTTTGCTAACCTTATTTATAAACGAAATTCATTTTCGCTGGCTATTCTTTCACCCCATCTTGAGCATCGGCTCACTGTTGGTTGGGAAATTTTTAACCTGTGTGCAATTTCAACAGTGGTCATACCCAGTTCTTGATTTGCCCAGAAACAGAGCAGCCTGCGTGCTTTAACCGTCTGCGGATCTTTTTTACGGCTTAAAACATCCCGACAATCAATGTTTAACAGCTCGGCCACTCTTGAAACAACCTTCTCAAAATCATATCCCTTGACCTCGATGGCATACCGTCGCTCTAAGCGATCCTCAGCTGCCTTTAGTATCTGCTCAACAAAATCGCTGTCACCTAAGATGCGCTCATCTCCCTTAAATCGAATTTCGGCCTTGCGTAAGGCCTTCACCTGCTGCCAGCCCCCCAAGCTGCGAATCAACCCGCCGCCCATTAGTTCAGGCCGTCTTCCCTTGGCGATGCCTTTTCGGACAAATTCTCGATAGCTTCGCCGTGCGTTGGATACCTTGGCACCAAATATCTTTAATACGTACTCGCTGTTTTGCCAGTCTCGTTTTATTTTACCCATAATTGCGCTATGACCGCACCATGGGTATTTATCCAACGCTTTCATATCCTGTACAGATTTCGCCCTCAAAGGATTCAAATGAATGTAGCGGACCAACTCCTTAAAATACAAATCTTCTTGGCATAAAATGGACTTGTATCGGTTTTGAAATAATTGTCCGTGACGACGGTATTTACGGTTAAATGAAACTGCGTATCCAGTCAAAAGCCGCCGCATGACAGTTGCAATGGGCGCTAAGCCGGTTCGCACAAGCAAATGAACATGATTGGGGATCAAGGCCCACGCAAAGCAGGCGGTTTGAGTCTCAGAAATGACTCTGCCAAAGCGCTCCAAAAAGCTTCGCCTGTCATCATCGGAGCGAAATATTTTCTTTCGCTCGATTCCCCGAATAATAATATGCTGAATCGCACCGGCCGCATCTATTCTAGCTTTTCTTGGCATGCCTGCGCATTAGCACCAATGCAAAACAAAATAAAGCATAAAATCATAG